>JANXAC010000055.1 GCA_025061835.1 Spirochaetota bacterium | reverse complement strand
ATTAGCTATGTTAGAACCTCTTACCTTGAATGCAACAGAAGCAGATCCATAATAATTTGATATCCAGAATTTAATAGTTACACCGTTAGCGTTGGTTAGCAGATAGTCGATTTTTGGATTATCAGGATCAGGAGTTCCTGGCCAGCCGTTGAATGAGCCAGAAATAGCAAAACTACCTATTCCTTCTGATCCTTTGTTGGTAGCAATATTAGATACTATTATGTAAGCGTTGATATTGGTTACAAGATATGAGGGACCTACTGAAGCCCATGACTGAATACCATTTGGATGAACATCAACATTATTACCACTAACTGTATTAGTATTAGTATGGTAAATAAACACATCCTGGCCTGCTTGTACTGCAGCACTTCTATCATTTATCTCTCCACCACTGGCACTTTTCTCAACTAGAGCCCAACTGGATGGTTCTCCAGGAGTTCCGTTGACAAATTTGAAATTCAAGGTTATATTGTTAGTCAAATCGTTAGCAAGAACTATCTTGTATAATGGTAATCCATCACTATCATTTGAAACAAATGAAAGTTTGGCTCTACTATCTTCAAGTTTCCAGTTAGAAAGGACAAC
>JANXAC010000054.1 GCA_025061835.1 Spirochaetota bacterium | reverse complement strand
GCACTCAAAAATGTATGGGTTGTCAGTGCTATTGAGGCGATTTGCGAGGCTTTAGTTCAGATGGGTATTAGAGGTGCTGATGCCGAAGTCTTTGATAGAGGCATTCTATCTAGAAGCGAACTTATTAAAATTATCACTTACGATCTTCTATTGAATGGAAACGCGTATCTATTAAAAACCGATGTCGCTGGCAAACTGGCTTTAGTTCCATTAGAACCTACTAGGGTGCGAATTCAAATTAACGAGCAAATAAAGGTCTCATATAACGATACGCCTATTAACTACGATGAACTCATCCATATAAGAAATGTAATACCAAACGAATCTGGAAACGAGCGTTTTCTACTCGGAGATAGCGTTATAAAACAAATCATAGATATAATCATCCTTGACAATAAAATAGTTCAGTTAAACATTGCAAATGTAAGCACTAATAACCTTACGCTAATTGCTAGTTTCAAAGAGTTTGTTGATGAAAGCGTTCTAAAGAGGCTTGAATCACATATCAAAAGAGAACTTGAGCAAAACAAAAAACTACAATTCCTTATCTCTCCTGTTCCTATGGATGTAAAAGAAATACAAACAAACTCAGAAATGCTTTACATCCAAACACAACGGGAGAATGCGATAAAAATACTTTCAGTCTTCCGAATTCC
>JANXAC010000053.1:426-659 GCA_025061835.1 Spirochaetota bacterium | reverse complement strand
CGATTGTGGTGCGCAAAGCGGACAGCAACACGCCCTACATCTACATCGGTAGCGACAACGGCATGTTCTACGCCATCAACGCCGACAATCCACAGGAGTTCTACGTGTACGATGGCAGGAACAACGGGGAATCGTTCAAGCGCTCGCCCAGTCTCTCAGGTTTTGGGGCGGATGACGTTGTGGTCGCCGCTTCAGAAAACGGCAAGGTACTAGCGTTCCCGCTGAGGTGACGG
>JANXAC010000053.1:0-416 GCA_025061835.1 Spirochaetota bacterium | reverse complement strand
ACCTGCGACCTAGTGGTTAACAGCCACCCGCTCTGCCGACTGAGCTACCGGGGAACCTTGCGAATAAGAATTTACCAGAAAACCCTTGCTTTGTCAAGGGGGAAGTAGCCTCTTTGCAGTGACCTGGCTTGCAAACGCAGACACGGCACTGCCGGGAGGAGGGGGATATGGCTCAGTACTCAGGCGGCAGGGGGCGGTACAGATAGTAGCGAGAGCGATGCAGTCGGCGCAGAATGCGTTGTCTGCCCAATGCTGCGATGGTGAGGGCGCCTGCCACAAAGCCTCCAGCGTGTGCCATCGTCGCAACGCCAGGCTGGAACTGAAACTGCATCAGGAACCATAGCCCCAGAAGGATGAAGGCAGGTACTGCAATCACATTGATGATGAAAAAGAAGATGACCAGCACGCGGATGCGC
>JANXAC010000052.1 GCA_025061835.1 Spirochaetota bacterium | reverse complement strand
TAAGGGGAAGGGTGACAGACACTACCCAGTGGCTTTTAAAGTTTGAGGGTAGCGTGCTCTTTGAAGGCGCACAGGGCACCATGCTGGATATAGACATGGGGACATATCCTTTTGTGACCTCCTCCAACGCATCAGCCCTTGGACTTTCTAATGGTACTGGACTTCCTCCTAAGTACTTTTCGACGGCTAACTTCTGGGCGGTTTCTAAGGCCTACGCCACGAGGGTTGGAGAGGGGCCGTTCCCCACGGAGCTTACAGACGAGAAGGGGGAGCAGTTGAGGGAAAGAGGAGGCGAATACGGTGCAACAACAGGAAGACCAAGAAGATGCGGATGGCTCGACCTTGTGGTTCTCAAGCATGCGGTTGAGGTAAACGGCCTTGATGGTCTGATACTTACAAAGCTCGATGTGCTGGATGGTTTTGAAGAAATAAAAGTATGCGTTGCCTACGAGCTGGATGGGCAGGTCTTTGACCACTTCCCTGCAGGCCTAAGCAAACTTTCTAAGGTAGCACCCATCTACAAGAGCTTTAAAGGGTGGCTCAGAAACACGAGGGGTGCAAGGAGCTTTTCAGAACTGCCGAAGGAAGCCCTCCAGTATTTACAGTTTATACAGGACTATCTTGGCGTGCCATTGGTAATGCTTTCCACGGGACCAGAGAGGGAAGAGTACTTCTGGCTTCAGGAGCCTGCCTGGAGAGAGGGAGAA
>JANXAC010000051.1 GCA_025061835.1 Spirochaetota bacterium | reverse complement strand
GCATAAAATCGATGGAGGTGGATATGGAAGCTCTCCAGAAGTTTCAAAACTTGCTGAAAGAACTTTTCCAGTTTAAAGCATCAGACTTAGACTTTGGAATTTATCGCATTCTAAACTACAAGCGTAAGCAAATAAAGAAGTTTATTGAAGAAGACCTTAAGAATAAGGTTAACGAGGTCTTTGTTAAATATGAAAAGGAAGAAGAATCACAGGTCTTCAACGACCTTTATAACTTCTTTTCTCGCTACTACGAAGAAGGAGACTTTATCCCACAGTATCGCTATTCAATAAAAGGACATAAATATGCAATTCCTTACAACGGTGAAGAGGTAAAACTCTACTGGGCAAACCGAGACCAGTACTACATAAAAACAGGAATTTTGTTTAGAGATTACGCTTTTAAAGCAGGAGACTATATGGTCATTTTCAAAACCGTGAAAGCAGAGGAAGAGCTGAACTCAAACAAGGAAACCAAGGAGAGATTTTTTGTCCTTGACGACCAAAAGCCAGTAGAGTTTATAGAAAACGAGAAGGTGCTTATTGTTCGCTTTCAATATAGGGAATTGCTAAAGGAAGAATTAAAACAATACGATGCTAAAGGCGAGGACAACAAATCAAAGCAGGAAAAGGTGAATGGAAAGAATCGTAAATCAAAGCAAGAAAAGATAAACGAAGAAAATCACACATACATTTTAAACAAAATTGAAGACCCGTCGCTAA
>JANXAC010000050.1 GCA_025061835.1 Spirochaetota bacterium | reverse complement strand
ATCTCATTACTACTCGGGTCTATTATCGCTACCCTAAATCCACTATTACCTATGTAGTTTATCCCACTCCACAAAAATGTCTTATAAGTGTTGGTATTCAACACTAACGCATAAGGATTGTGAGAACTATTCGTTATAAACGCAACTAAAAACTCACCAGGATTGAGAACTATACTAGGTAATGTAACCCTCTTGTTCGTAAAACTACCTCCACCATCATACCTCAATTGAAATCCTGCCAAGTTTATCGGACTTGATGTGTTATTCATTATCTCTACAAATTCTCCATCAGCAATAGCAGCATTAGTATTATTATTTGAATATGACCCTCCCCAGTTAATCTCAGTTATCACCAAGTCCAAAGGACTATAACTACCACTTCCTCCACCAGTAGTAACTATCTCAAATCCATTAGTCGCAGATGAATTCGTAACACTACCACTCACTCCTAATACAAACCACTTATAGCCATTCCAAGCCTCTAGCCCAGATACATCAACTACATTAGAATTTATACTAGTATTCGTAGAGTATATCACAACATCATTTGATGTTATCCTAAATATGTAAGAACTATAACCACTTCCTCCAGAAACACTCCAACTAAACACTACATTAGTGTTACTCTTGTTTATGGAAGCATTATCAACAGGCTGAACCAAAGTTATAGTAGCATAAACAAACCACACAGAGTTTGAAGCACCAGGCGTCCCAAGATTGTT
>JANXAC010000049.1 GCA_025061835.1 Spirochaetota bacterium | reverse complement strand
ATGTATGGATTATTCTTTATCTCTGGAGTTCTTGGTGAAATTTTTACTTCATATATATCACCGAGCTTGTAAGAACATAATTTCTTAAGTTTTTGCGTTAATTCTGTTTCAAATGTGATCACTTCTCCATTCCAACTGGAAATCACTTTAACGGTTTTAATGTCATCAGGAGTTAAATCAAGAAGTTCAACTCTGCCAATAAACTTGTCAGATTTAATGAAATTTATAACCGAAACAGATACATCCGCCTCTGGTTTAAAAACATCAGAACCAAGGTAAACTATAGCAAGCCCACCATTTTTGGCTATGAACTTTCTCAATTTTTTAAATTCATCAAGTATCATAAAAGTTGATGGGACGATGAAAATTAATTGACCACCAGGCTTAAGCAACTTGATTGATTTCTCAATAAAGGCTCCATATACATTATATTTTCCATACCATGTCTCAAACAAGCTTCTATATTTTCTTCTAGTTGCTGTATTAACCTTTATGCTATAATGGTCGGATGGGCTCGGGATACCATATGGAGGATTTCCAATTATCAGATCAAATTTTTCTTTCGTTTCCCAAAGAAGATAGTCACAATTAATAAGCTCAATTCCGACCCCAATACTAAAAGTTTTTAGATAATCCAGCACATCCTGATTTATCTCAACTCCAATAAACCTCGCTTTTTGCGCAATCAACCGATATGAATCCTTTATTGCATTTAAAAACTGCCCAAGACCACAC
>JANXAC010000048.1 GCA_025061835.1 Spirochaetota bacterium | reverse complement strand
GGTAAAAACTAAATTCAAAAAAGGCGATGTATTACTTGTCTATAAGGTTTCAATCCCTGAAAGGGTAGGTAAAAACTTCTATCTGTTGCTTGTGGCTGATTGTTGTATAATAGTTTCAATCCCTGAAAGGGTAGGTAAAAACCATAGTGTAAATACCAAATATTTTGGTACTCACACTTGGTAAGATAGAGCAACTTTCAATACACAACAATATTATAAACATAAGAATTTCTACTTGCAACATTTTTTTCTGCAAATCTCAGTTTAGACTTCTTCTCGGATAATAACTTCCTACATACCATCCCTTCCTGTTGAAAAAGTGTAGGCATATCTCGTTCTTAGTTAGAAATTCAAAATGATTAGTAGAAACTTGTGTTGGGTATTTTCTCAACTGCTTCTTTTTCAATCTCAAGGTATTGTTCTTTTTTGAACCCCAGCATGGAGGCAACAATGTTTGAAGGGAAGCGGTCGCATATAGTGTTGAATTCTTGGACTATGTTGTTGTAAGTGTATCTATACCTTGCTGCATCGCCTTCTATATCTGATATTGAGTGCATGATGTTTGATACCAATCCTGCTGTTTGTGGGTTTGGATATGCTTCAACTGCTACTTTTATATCTCCCATTATACTTCTTATGTTTCTTTCAATCTTATTAACATCTTCTGGTGTTTTCGCTTCCATACCTGATGACCTTAGCCTCGTTACTTCAACAAAAAGATCTTTTTCAAATTTCGCATA
>JANXAC010000047.1 GCA_025061835.1 Spirochaetota bacterium | reverse complement strand
AAATCAAAAACATCAGCCTCTTTTGGTTTCTCGTTTTTACCTACCCTTTCAGGGATTGAAACTATAGTTGCAAAGGATCCAAAGCAAGAGGTATTCCTGTTTTTACCTACCCTTTCAGGGATTGAAACTACATATGGCAAAGAGCGTAGAGGAGGCAAAAGAAGGTTTTTACCTACCCTTTCAGGGATTGAAACCAATTCTTTCCCAGTCTTTTTCTTCTATCTCGTTAGCTGTTTTTACCTACCCTTTCAGGGATTGAAACAATTTAGAAGTTTGTTTAAGCATAATTTTAGGCTTTGTTTTTACCTACCCTTTCAGGGATTGAAACACTACAAATCAAGAAGGCATCAAGAAAGTAGTGTTCTCGTTTTTACCTACCCTTTCAGGGATTGAAACTCAAGGTTTCTCTTGTTTGTTCATCATTTTCAAATTTGTTTTTACCTACCCTTTCAGGGATTGAAACCTTCATCCATAGCTGGAACCGGGATAGTGAAGCTTGCAGTTTTTACCTACCCTTTCAGGGATTGAAACCCCCCGAACGCCGAGTATCTGCTTGTATTTCTTCAGGTCGTTTTTACCTACCCTTTCAGGGATTGAAACTAAATACAGAACATGGAGAAATCCCGCTTCCCTACATAGTTTTTACCTACCCTTTCAGGGATTGAAACTTGTTTTTCCTCTCTTTCCTGCCTCTCTCTGACTGGTGTTTTTACCTACCCTTTCAGGGATTGAAACCTATATAGCTCCATACATGAATAGATGTAAAATTCATGAGTTTTTACCTACCCTTTCAGGGATTGAAACGTAATACAAAAAGGATATCACTTTTAGTTTTGTATGTTTTTACCTACCCTTTCAGGGATTGAAACCTGCTTTTTCATAGAAGTATTTCCTTATATAGTATAGGTCGTTTTTACCTACCCTTTCAGGGATTGAAACAGGATGCGAACAAAATAGCACG
>JANXAC010000046.1 GCA_025061835.1 Spirochaetota bacterium | reverse complement strand
GTAATACATGTTATTTCAAGTATCCTTGCCCTAGCTTCTTTTCTTCTTACCTACTTCTTAGCTCCCAAGATATAAAAATAGCTGATATCATCTAAACTAACTGAAAGAGTTCTCTGTATTCTCTGTTTTACAGACCTTATAGAGCCAAAGACATAATAACCTCGCTCAGTATCTCTCTTCCCAAGTCTCTTAAAAAACCCTTTGAGTCACTATCGTTCCAAACTTTTCTGAACCCTCTTATAAGGTCATATGTAAGGAAGGGATATATACCATATCGTCTATAGTAGTAAATTACATCTTCCAAATCCCAAAAGGGTCTTCTATATATTTTTGGAAAGAGTCTTCTAAAAATTTCTGGATCTAAAACAGACATCCAATTAAAACTCTTATTATATACGAAAACAGTATAGCCCCTGTATTCCAGTGGTTGTCGCGAAATGAAAAAAGAAACTATTGATAACTCCGAAGATTCCCTAAACCTCTCAAAAGCTACAGCATTACAGTAGGATTCCTCTACTATTTCGAAAGTCTTACCTTCCCAACGCTGTTTGCTTCCGTATCTTAAATAACCGTGTCCTAGTTCGTGATAATAAACTTTGGAAAATAACACTTCCTTCAAATCAACACCATTTGACACTTCTAGTTCCCTAAAAACACCATACTCGGGCGAGTTGGATATATCAACTATCTTTTCAGGACATATAAGTATGCAGGGATAAGTCAGTCTTTTGAACACTGAATCCGTGATAGAATCCTCAGAGGAACCCTCCCCAGTAGAATCCGAGTTAGGAGGACCAGAAAGATAAACGCCTATTAGGTCAACAATTAACTCGTTTTCTGGTGATCTAAGAGAATCTTCTATTAGCTTATCAAGTTCTTCTTCATCAAGTCTTTCTTTCCTTTTCATCATATTACGAAGTCTATTTTCATCAATAACTCTTGGAGCAGGAATTTTATTAATCGTTGCTTTGTTAACAAGAAAAGTCGGAACGTTGCTAGCCGCATTCGCTAGAAAGTCCAGCCTAGAGAAAACTTTAGTTAAAACTCTAGGCGAGAGAAAATAATCAGCTTCCTGAGAGTTAAGATTCTCTATCCTAATAGCCATATAGAGTATCATAAATATTGACATATAACACTTTCAATAGTTTATCTCAACTTATCAATTTTCATCAGACTGGAGTTCGTATGCAAGTTTGGTAAAAAGTGCTGTCAATATTAGAGCAAATCTAAAAAAACTAGCTATCCTTGTTAAATCACCATAACTGTTGACTTATGTAGATGTATACTAATATACTTCATTAGGAAGAGGTGGTTTGTATGGACAGAGATATGGATGAAATAAACGATCTGTTTGCAAAAAAGGATTATGGATATGATTATAGACACATGGACAGAATACTTGATCTGTTTATACAAAAGGATTATGCTTATGCGGGTATAGTAATTGATGACGAACATAAAAGGTACCTGAAGAAAAGGTTTCAATCCCTTA
>JANXAC010000045.1 GCA_025061835.1 Spirochaetota bacterium | reverse complement strand
CATCACTGCTACTCCGAGAATAGGCTTGAAAGGAGTTTTTACCTACCCTTTCAGGGATTGAAACTGTTCACTTATGAAGCAACTATTGCAAAAAATCCGGGTTTTTACCTACCCTTTCAGGGATTGAAACCGTGACTATCGCATACAAAAAGGTAATTTGAAAAAATAAATTTATACTTTTATATTATTCTTCAGGAGAAAACTATGAAAAAGTTAGTAGTGCTGGTATTGCTAGTTTGCTTCTTAATTCAATTTAACCAAGCATCTCCACAAGAAGATGCCAGTAAAAACATCGTAAAAAGTTTTGAAGTTTATAGAGTAGTTGGTAAAGGTAAGGATTTGAAAGACTCAAAAGATGATGCCTTCCAAAACGCTATAATTGAGTTTTTAAGAAAGAATGTAGCCCCGAAAGACTTGAAAGAAAATTCAGAGAAAATCTTAAAAGAAATCTTCGCATCAAGGAAGATTACAAACTTCATTGAAAGCCATAAAATCATCTCGTCAGAAGACATTGAAGGCAATGTAAAGATAATAGTAGATGTAGTATTAAGAATTGACAGATTGTTTGAAACACTAGAAAAAGCAAAAGTCCCTCTAAAGAAAGACATTAAATCCGATCAGGATACTAACTAGATGCCCTATCATACTTTATTTTTAGAATTAGTATTGATAAAGCAATTGAAAACGTAAAAGTATTCGCCAGTATTATAGCGATTGAACGAGTAATTATACCATACACAAGCCAAAGCAAAATACCTGTTGTGAATATTATGAACATAAGAAGTGAAATGTCCCTAGCAGATTTTGTCTTTACAACCTTCAAAAGTTGTGGTATAAACGATATTGTCGTTAATGTTCCCGCAATTATACCTATCGCCTCAACAAATACTCTATCCATAAGCCAACCTACACATTAAACCTAAATAGAATAATATCTCCATCTTGAACGATATAATCCTTTCCCTCAAAACGAATTCTTCCTTCATCTCTCGCCTTAGCCCAAGAACCTATCTTTACAAACTCATCATAACTTATAACCTCTGCCTTTATAAAGCCCCTTTCCATATCGGAATGAATCTTACCTGCTGAAGACTGCGCATTAGTTCCTCTCTTCACTGTCCAAGCACGAGTCTCCTTCTCGTTAAAAGTGAAGAAAGTTATAAGGTCAAGTAGTTTATATCCCTCAATCGCAAGCTTCTGAAGCCCACTCATCTTAAGCCCTAACTCATTAAGGAACAACCTAGCCTCATCTTCAGGTAATTCAGTTATTTCTTTTTCTATCTTCGCAGAAAGTGGTAAAACCTTGACACCTAAACTCTTCGCATACTCTTCAAGTTTGATAAAATTCTCATCCTCCCGCTCCCTACCTATGAACTTATCGTCAATATTAGCAACGATTAGCATAGGTTTTACTGTTAGTAACTGATACTTACTGATTACCTCAACCTCCTCACTTGACAAAATATTTATTGCTAACCTACCTTCAGGTAATTCTTTATTTAGTCTTTCCAATACCTCCAA
>JANXAC010000044.1 GCA_025061835.1 Spirochaetota bacterium | reverse complement strand
CTGCCTATGCCAGTGAGAACCTGCATGGGCATCTCCTAATATTCCATAGTTTTCAATTACTGTTGCTTCCTCAATAGGTGTTTTTATCACTCCTTTTTTATCGCTAATATTTATTGAGACAACCTTTGCACTCATATTAATGAACAAGTAATACCGGTTTGGGGGAGTTTTTTATAACTGTCTCAGCAACACTACCGATTATAACTGCTTCAGCATAGGACCTACCCTTTGAACCCATTACAACAAGGTCTACATCTTTTGCTTTTTCTAAGGTTTTTTCTGTTGGAATGCCTACAATAATCTCATATTTCAAATCTCTATCTATTTTTAGAAAATGTTCCTGAGCATTTTCTTTAAGATAATTAATAAATTTTTCTATCTCAGAAGGTTCCTCAATTATATGCTTAATCTTATGCTCAGGTATAACATGAAGGACCTTTAGTTCACAGTTGCATTTTTTTGCGATAACCTTTGCAAGATTTAATGCCCTCAAGGAATATTCAGAAAAATCAACAGGACATAGTATCTTCTTTATTTTGATATCCGAAGGTTTGATCTCGCTGAAATCATCTCCTTTAACAACAAATACAGGAACTTTAATTCCCTTTAGTATTCTCTCAGAAGTAGAAGGTCTTGTAACATGGGTTTTAAAACCAAGCACTACAAGTGAATCTTTCTCTTTTATAACATCTATAATACTTTCAATCAGTCTACCAAAGACCACTTGAACTTCAGTATTTGGTACATATGAAATTAGTTTTTCTGTAAGTTGTCTTAGATTTTCTTCAATCCTTTTCTTTTCTTTATTAATATAGGGTATTAGATAGGCTGGAGGAGTAAGTGTATATTCCATGATATGGAATAGACAGAGATTTTTGCAATTAAAACTCTGAGTAAGCCACAGGGCATAAGAAAGAACACTATTTGTGAGTGTTTTAAAGTCTATGGCAACATAAATTTTTTCAATATTCATTTTTTAAGAGTCCTTCCAAGTTTTTCTTCAACAGACTTTACTTTTCCCTCAATTCTTCCTGTAGCTCCCTTTCTGTCATCAATCTTTATGTCAATTATCACTCTTTCAAATTGCTCCATCATTATATCCCTGCATTTCTTAATTAAATCCATTACATCATCCCACTGTCCTTCAACAATTGTACCCATTGAGTGAAATCTGTATGGTAGTCCGCTTTCGTCCACTATCTTTATAACCTTAGCCACATGCTCACTAATACTTACATCACTTCCTATAGGAACTATACTGAACTCTACAATCACTCTCTTCCTCCCTAAAACGATAACATATTCCTAATAAACATCTCCAGAAACCTTTACTGTAAGGTCTCCAAGCATGTTAGTATAGCTACCAAGTTCATTGTCATACCAGCCATAAATAACTGCTTGTGTTACAGGAATCTGTAATTTATCAGTAACAGGAGAACCAACATGACACATATTTGAAATATCAAGTGTAATCATTGCTGTTCTTGTATGCGTTTCACTACCTTCAATTATTGCTGCAGGTCCGAAAAAACCTATTATGTCAGTTGAGACCTTCTGGTCATCAGTGAACAGAAGGTATCCTCTTTTTTCTCTTTCAGCAGCCTCTTGATAGATCTTATTTATCAACTCTCCGTTGATAATGTTATTTTCTTCATCTCTAAAAGCTACAACAAGTATTATCAATGAACCTGTAACAACAGGAACCCTAACTGATTGAGCTAT
>JANXAC010000043.1 GCA_025061835.1 Spirochaetota bacterium | reverse complement strand
TCATTCCCGCCTGAAGCGTTTCGCTGATAACTTCAAAGTTGAAAAATTCGCTTTATTCCACTTTCTATGTCACAAAAACTCAATGGAAACCCTACCACCTTGTTCCTGCTTATACTTTTCAAGAAATTTTATAAAGTAGTAAGTATTGGGCTTTCTGTATTCTCCTTCTCCCACTGCATAATCATCTATCAGTTTGTCGAGTTCTAACTTCTTTATTTTATATTCTTGCACCTCCTTTATACCATTTGTTATGACAAACTGTTTTATACCCAAGCTTTTAAACTTAATTAATAAGTTTGCAACTTCATCTTGAAGTTGTATGTTAGTTTTATAGCTTCTATAGAAATGAATTATGTGTTCCTTATCAAATCTACATTCAAAAGTATTACATATTATGTCTATTAGATTTTTCTTTGGTTCATTGTTCTGCCACTCTTTAAGCCAAAAATTTTCAACTTCATTAGAGTTCTCTGGAAAAAACTTCTGCGCACAGGCAGAAACTCGCTGTCTTACGTCAAGGATTTGAGGATAAAGCGTGTTGTCCAAGTCATAAAATATAGCGCGATGTTTAATCATACACAAATATCTCTTTGTATAATCTGTACATTTTCAGATGTTTTGGTTTGCCAAATATTGTAATTTGTTGTCCTGTTTTCCACTCTATAAAGTTTTGCAATAGATCAACTCCACTCATTATTGAAAGTATTATAGTTCCACTCGGTCTACAGTTAAGGTCTGTTGGATAAAATGTGTCATTCCTTTGTATAAACTGAATATTGTATAGACCCTCTAACGCAAGTTTACTTGCAATTGTAGACACAAGATTCTCCAATACACTTGATTCAACCACTTCTCCGACCGTGCTAAATCCACTATGAGCTATTCTGCGTCTTACTACCATGTTTAATACTTTACCTTTTATGGCGAAGAAATCAACAGAATATTCGTCACCTTGTATATAATTTTGTATTATAAAGTCATCCAACTCTATTTTTTTTCTCTTTAACCTTTCTACCACACAATTTATATCCTGATAATCTTCCGCTATTATGAGTCCTTTGCCTCCGCTAGATAAACGAGGTTTTATAACAATAGGATAATCAACACTATCTTGATAGTGCATATAGTTTGTAAGTTTTGATGTTTTGGGAAGCTCTATTCCCAGAGTTTTCAGTTTATTATATAAAAGGTACTTATCTTGTAGGCTTTGTAAATCCTTTCGGAAGTTCATAAGAAATATGGTCCTCCACTTTAAACCTTGACTGAGAAATTTTTCATTCCAGAATAATATCTCCGGCTCAAGCCAAGATATGTAAAAATCTACATCTTCTTTTGCTATTATTCTACCTACATATTCCTCGTAGTCCGGTTCGCTAACCTTTGGCACTGTAAAAAATTTATCAAACAATGGAGCTCCTGTAGCATGTTTGTTTGAGTCAATGCCTATAGGCGAGTAGCCTTTTTTCCTGAAGTAATCAACCACACCCGCTATAGTACCTCCACCAGCGGGTGATATTAATATTTTCATGTTTCTATTCTTGATAGATATGTCTGAAAACTCAGCTCATCAAGATTATCCTCTTCGTAAGCATATTCGGGCGTATAACAAGTTCCACAAGCGGAGATAGACTTGTATCCATAGAGTAAAATAGAAGACCTTATCAAGTTCCACTTAAGCCCGTTCCATATTTCAACCGGTCGTTGATTCCTTAAGTCTCCTACTACGAGCCTTTGTGCATAGTCATTACAACAAATACTCACCTTTAAGTCTGAATGTATGACCATTTGAAAGAAAGGCATAGGACAAGTTTTAATAGACTTGCGCTCAGAGAGTGGTTTAAAGTTTTTTGTGAAACTCCCTTCTTTTTCTG
>JANXAC010000042.1 GCA_025061835.1 Spirochaetota bacterium | reverse complement strand
AAAAACGATGAAAAAACAATAAAAATACCGGTTATGTTTAAAATTATGTTTGTAAAACATAAAAACATTGTAATAATTGATCACTTTACAATAAGAAAAAAAAATAAAAAAATAATCACAGTGTATTGAGTTTTTATTTACTTTTAAGTTTCTAATTTTTTAACTTTGCAAGATCACAATTTAAAAACACTCTTAAAATCTGTTAGCAACAGATAACTCAAATTTAAAAAACATGATCTGTTGTATACTAATAGAGAAAAAAATGTCCCAGCTGTTGGGGGCAAAGAAATACAACAGCAAAAGGGAGGGCTTATGAAAGAAGTATTCGCGATCATGCAAATTTTCTTCAACATACTCCTATGGATGCTACAAGCAATATTTTACATCATAGAAGGGATCGTTTATCTCGTAAAACATTACTACATACCATTTGTTTATGCTAATACAGAGATAATAAAACTTTCAGGTGCAAGTTTTTTAGTTGTGGCACTGGCACATTTGATTTATTCCTTTTTTGTTAGGAAGTCAGAGGATAAGCTTACCATTAGAGGATGGGGTATCATAGCACTTATTGTTGGTGCTAGTTTGCTTTATTGCGGGCTGATAGTTCCTCCTCTTACAGTTTTCGTGTTCATTGCAACAGGAATATACGGTTTAGTTGCATATTTTGTGATGCCTAAGATACTTGACAAAAGTGTTAGTCAATGGATTGATAGAGATAACAATCCTGAGATAGTTGAGATGGTAGAGGAGATATCACAGAAAATGGGTATAACTCCACCCCAAAAGATAGGTATTACAAAACACAAAGGTTTAAATGCTTTTACTTATGGTCCAAGCAATAAGAACGCAAGAATAGTTATTCATGAAGACTTGTTGAAAGTGCTACCTAATTATGCTCTCAAGGGAGTGTTGGCACATGAACTTGGACACATAAAAAATGAAGACTTCAGACTAACATCTCTTATTATATTCATGCCTCAAGCCGCACTGACACTAATGCTACTAACATTCGCCATACCGCTATTTATTTTGTTACTACTAGTAATAGCATTGTTCTTTGTCCCATTTATGGGTTCTGATAGTAAGGACAAAGATGGATCTAATGCAATAGGTAGTGTGTTTATAGGCATATTTGCAATGGTGTATGTTATCTATCATATTGGTATATGGTCATTCTTGCTAGCGTTAATTGTAATTCCAACCTATCTATGGTATTGCAGGACAAGAGAGTATCTTGCCGACAAAAGAACAGTTGATGCCGGGCTAAGTCCTTTCTGTATCTCAGATGCACTGGTAATAATAAACTACTACACTTATGGTTACAACGAAAGACATAAATATGTTACAGAGAATAGCTCAAACATTGTAAAGCTTAATAATAATGATCCATTTGTATATTGCATGAAAGCTATAATGACACCTATACACAGATTATCAGTATCAAGCTATAATGGGATAGGGGCTGAAATCCATAAAAATATGGCTGAAAGAATATATACATACATTGTTTGGTTTTTTGAAAACTATCAGAACAAAAAAAGAAAATCTACATCATTTGAACTTGTAGGCGCGCGTTTCAAGGAATTAGTAGATCAAGGAATATTGATATACCCACCGGATTCTTATACAATTGTTTCTCCTCGTGAATATGATAAAAACATCATGCCTCCAAAACATCTTGAAAAAGGCGAGGAATATAATTTAAAATCATATATATACGACAGGATAAGAGAGGGTAGCATGAAACAGGCTGTTTCTGAGAAAATATTTTCAATACTATCAACGCACCCAACGGTACTGGCAAGAATAATTAACGTGATGAATGCGGAGAAGGAGAAGGGAAACGGCAAGAAAGGTTTCAGTTCCTAAAGGGGCTGGTTAGAAACCAGTGTATGTGAAAGGCACTTCTGTTTTCGTTTTGAAGAATGCTTCAATCCCTAAAGCGTAGGTGAAAACCTTCTTCTAATGGATTGGACAAGGAGCGTATCAACTCCTTAACATCGTCAGGAACAAACAAGTCATCAATGTCAACTCCAGCGACTAGAAGTTGTAATATTCCTGATACCATTCTAGGAGAATAGTTCTTTACCTTAGTCAAAATATCATAAACTGCCTCAGCCTTTTCTGTTATAATCTTTCTTGCTTTTGCTAAATCAACATTTTTGTCTCTTTCCTTGAGAGTTTTTAAGATTTCGTCAATGAATATGTATAGAATTTCGGGTTTAAAGGTCTTTCCTTTTCTGGGTCTTATTTTAAAAGGCTTCACTATTGAGTAGAAACTATAACTTATCCTCTTTTTGTTCTTTGCGTTATCTGTTGCTACAAAACTCACTCCCTCACTATCTTCTGAGTCTACAACAAAAACAAATATCTTGTTTCAATCCCTGAAAGGGTAGGTAAAAACAGGAAGTTATTGAGGAGGTGGTTGAAGGAACCATCTCTTGTTT
>JANXAC010000041.1 GCA_025061835.1 Spirochaetota bacterium | reverse complement strand
GGAAACCTCCGATGCTGCAAAAACCCCTGGGGGTTTCCGGAAACGAACTTTTGGAGATACCAAAACATTTTGGTATCTTGAGATACGGTAAAAATATGGTTCTTGGACTAATTTGAGTAGTCAAATATAATTATGCTAATCTAACTGGACGCAAAAATTTTTCAGACACTCAAAAAAGGTGGGGGGTTTCCGGAAAATGGAAACTATAAGATAAAGTCATCCGAAGAATTCCTCTTTACTCCCATCGTTTGCCTCTCGTAGTAGTTCCTGTTGCTAAATTTGTATATTACAACAGAGTCTTTGTTCTTGTCCATAATCTTCTCAAGTTCATCTACTAACATCCTAAACAAAGCATCCGATATCTCGCCTTCAAATACCGATCTCTGAACCCAAGTCAGGTATCGCTTACATACTTTGTTAGCTTTCATCACTCTACTCTCGTCAAAATCATAAACTAGTATTACAAACATACAACCCCAAACCTCAAATCTGAAATTTTAAACAAACTCTTTCTTCTTCTAGTAAGAATGAATTTCTTGATTCGTTAATATATCTTGAAATATGTTATTGTATTTGATATCTTAAAACTCTGGAGGTGTTTTGAGGGCTACCATTCTACTACGAAGGGGTTATATTCCTCGTCTTCCGTGAAGAATTTATACAACTTATAGCACTCAAGTCTTATGAGTCTTCTATAACTGACATTACCTAACTTCTTATGCTTTATAACACTCTGCATTTTCTCTTCATATCTCTGAATGAATTTTTTATTACCACTTTCTTTCATAAAAACGCCATCTCCGATTTCGTGAAAATCATTTATATTTATTTCTTTTCTGTTAATAATTTGAAATATTGTTCTATCAACAATCACAGGTTTGAAAACCTCTGCTATGTCAAGGTTAAGACTAAAACTTCTCTGATTTGTTTGGTGTAGGTATCCAATTCTTGGGTCTAGGTATGTCCTGTATATCTCGCTCAAAACAGATGCGTAAAGAAGTGAATTACCGAAACTTATAAGTGCATTCATAGGATTACTCGGTGGTCTCTTCTCTCGTCTCTCAATTTCAAAGCCCTCTTGCTTCAAAAACAAACCAAAAGTGGAATAATACTCTTTCCTAATATCTCCCTCTATGCTCATAAGCGTCGGAATATCGTTCGTTTCAAATACTTTACTGAAAGACTGGTTTATGTTTTTAATAGAATTGCCAATTTCTTCATTGCCAGTTTGCCTGTAGTGATACTCTAGGTTCTTAAGAATGTTTCTATATGCTCCTTCAATAAACTTCTTTGCTAGATAAACTCTCTTCTTGTTGTCAAGGTAAGCCTCTGCTTGCTTGAGTGTGATTAAACCAGAGTTTAGACTTCTTCTCGGATAATAACTTCCTACATACCATCCCTTCCTGTTAAAAAAGTGTAGGCATATCTCGTTCTTAGTTAGAAATTCAAGAAGTCTCTTGTTTATCACTATCTCGCCAAAGATGTTTATATCTGAAACAGTAGCAACAGGAATACTTTTATTTTCACCTTCTTTAGTTATCAAAATAAGCGAGTTGTCCTTTCTCTTCAGTCTGCCACTCTGAAAAACATACAGAACTTTTGACATTACATAACCTCCTTGTTTTTATATTTCATCACACTGTCGTGAGACAGTGCGAGAATAATAATTTCCAAACTATACTTTATAAAACTCTTGAAAGGCGTAGAAAGGTTGTTTCAAAAGAATAGTGTTTAAACCCAGCACATCTCCTTGTATCCGCAAACCTTACAGTATTTTATCCACTCGGGCTTCGGTGGTTTTTCTTGCTTAAGAAGTTCTTCAATTTCACCTATCATCCTTTCAATCTCTTTTTCACTTTCTTCGGAGAGTCTTACTAATACTCTCTTTTTCTCATCAGGAATGCTAATTTCTCCTTCCATCACAACTCCTTTTTTGTGTTTTAGGTAGTAAAGGTAGAAGAGTAGTTGCCACCGTGTGCTGTCTATGAATTTGGAACTCTTTTTTATCTCAACAATCAAACACCTTCCTTTGACTAGGTCAACTTTGATAGTATTGTCAATCAAAACTTCTTTTGCTTTTTCTCTTGAGAAGAAGTATTTGTGAATATGTCTTCCAATCATTATTCTGTTATCCTTCTGATCTGGAACTATCCTATGTCCAATAAGCCAAGCCTCTCTCTTGCAGATGGTGTAATACCAGATTAGAGTTCCATTAACTTCCATTTCTATCTTGATATATAGACAGTTGTAGTCCCACTGTATGTAAGCCAGAAATCGTATATCCACACATAATGGACGTATCCTGTTGAGCTTGCATAGCCACTCTCGCCGTATCCTCTTAGGTTTTGATCTATTGTCTTTACTATGATGCCTCTGTAGTCTGCTACTTTTATCACTGGGTCGAAACCTGATCTCCCACTAACTTGGACAAAGATACTCGTGGAAGGAGATATAACCTTTAGAACTGTTCCTGGTTGAGCGTAGGAGTATATGTATACGCTATCATACCAAGATGTAT
>JANXAC010000040.1 GCA_025061835.1 Spirochaetota bacterium | reverse complement strand
TTTCTCTCTTTTCCAGGCTCACAACGATCAAGAATTTCATTTCTAGTTCCTTCTTTAATTATAAATGCTTTGTTGTAACCTGTTAAGATACCGCGATATATTTTAACATTCCACTCTTTGAGAGGCTTACCTATTTTTTCTATATTTTCTTTTAGTTTTAATATTCTATCTTCAGATAAAACAAAAACTTCTTTAGAGAGTTGATCCTGTTTAATCATTTGTGAGTTATCCTTTATAAAGGTTATTGCTTTTTCAAGACTTTTGAGTGTTGATGGTACATTAGCGAGGTTGATATACGAGTCAGGTTGTAAAGATTGTTTTTTCAGAAGAACGATACAAGTATCAACACCTTGCTCAAACACATGGAAGCCTCCAAAATCAATTATTCTTAAGATTGTTGTTTTATCTAAAAGAAATTCTCTCAATTCTTCACCGTAATTTGCTCTCATCCATTTGTTTGATGAGATAAAGCATAATATTCCAGAATCTTTGAGTATGTTGTATCCTTTTTCGTAGAAGAAAACATAGATATCCGCTGTTGAAGAGAATGTTTCATATCCTTGAGACTGAAGTATAGGTTTAAGATCCTTTATTTTTTCTTGTCTTATATACGGTGGATTGCCTATAACTATATCAAAGCCATCTTCAACACCAAACATCCATTCGGGGTCAAACCAGTCTGCTGTTTTTGTTTGCGAGAAGATGTCAAAACTAATAATCTTCTCTACTTCTGCGTCCCCCCAATTATTTTCTTTAAGTAAAACTTTAAGCCTGTCCTTAATTCTATTTACTTCTCCAACTAGTTTCTTTTTCTCCTCTCTTGTCCTAATCATAAAGTGTCTTCTATATAAGATTTTTAGTTCGTTTTTGAGTTTTTGAATTTCTGAGTTTTGGAGTGTCATTTGTAATGGTTTATTTAGCCCGACTAGTGTATTAGCGGATACGAATTTAGTCTCAAGGTGCGGTAGTGGTTTTATGCCGTAGTTTTCCTTGCTTTTGTCAATCTTCTGGTCTATAAGCAAACTCAAGAAGAAACGAAGTTTGCAGATCTGTATAGCAATAGGCTGTATATCAACTCCGTAGATAGAGTTCTCTATTACGTAGAGCTTCCTAGCGTAGTCAGGATATTTGATACTCTCATCAAAGTTATCGTCAATGTCTTTTAGTAATTTTTGTCTCTTATCTTTGTCTTCAATTTTCAGAACTTCCTCAAACTCTTGAATTACCTTTTTGCTTTGTAGTTCACGCCAGAGTTCATTATTTGGATCAACTTTGTTTAGTATATTCACAACTTTATGAACTATTCCCATTGGAAAAGCACCAGAACCGACTGCTGGGTCTATAACTTTAAGAGAGTCTATTGCTTCAAGTATTTTGTCTTTTTCTTCATCCGTTAATTCAGCATTTTCTTCGGAGTAAGAAAGAAGTATTCTTAATCTATCCTCGTCAATACTAGTTTTGGTTTTCAGATACTCAAGGAGAGATTCTTCTACCATGAAATCAACAATCTCTTTTGGAGTGTAATAACTTCCCGTTGCTTTTCTTGCGGTAGTTTTGGTTTCAGGGTTGTAAGATGCGAGCAGGTTTTCGAAGATGTGTCCTAAAAGTTCAGGATCAAGAGATACCTCTACATCTACTGGTGATGACTCGTCAGCAGTAAAGTTATAGTCTTTTAGAATGTTTATAAGTCCTCTTACCTCAACTTCTTTTTCATAACCGTAAAACTTAGATAGGTTTTCTTTCCTTTTTTCTCTGAAGAACAGAAAATCTGGTAGTCTTGCTATTTTATAACTATTTCTTGTAAAGCCATCTATGTAATTTCCATCTTCATCAAGGCATTCAAAAAGACCACCATTTATGAAGGGAACATCTTTGAATATGTCTATAAAATCGTCTTCATTAATTAGAATCTTACTTTTATATCTATAGAGTGTTTTAACTCCGAAGTCTTCCCTGTTGATAGGGAAACTAGCATCTTTTGCGAAACTTCTTTTTTTAGGGTATGTATTCAAGGTAGTGAAAAAGAGATTTTGTAGAATGACGTTGTAGTAATTGCAATCTTTACCAAAATCTCTGACAACTCCTTCAAGGAAAGTTGGATCAAAAATTTCTTCAGGTATAAGTCCTTTTTCCTTTAAGAACCAAACGAAGATAAGTCTTGTAAGAAGCCTTATTAGATTTTCCTCTAGACTGCCTCCCGGGAATTCTGAGTGTTTCAAAGCCCAAGCATACCAGTTCTGTATTTCTGTATAGAATCTCTTTGTGAGTGGTTGTGTTGAGAACGCTGATATTATACTTCCCAAGGAGTTAAACTTTACTTCTCCTAATGCTTTAAGAAAGGTTCGGTAAGGTTTGTTTTTAGATACGTAATAGGTGTATCTTTTGTAGTAACTAAACTTTGCCTTCGTTCCAAAATACTCGGTGTAGACAAAAGAAAATCTAAAGTTTCCTATTTCGTCGTAGAATGTGAAAATACCATACTCGGTATTCAGAGTCTTGAGTATTTCTTTTGCTTTATCATACTGTTTTTTCTTGCTGCTACGTTCGGTTATCTCTCCGAGTGTTTTTATTGCAAATGCTTTCAAATCTCTTGAATGTTTCATGTTGATATATCCGACCTCGTGTATCTCTACAAAATCTTTGTCCTCAAATTGATATAGTCTATTGGATGTTCTATAAATCGTGAAGTTTTTATCGGCTAATATATCGGATAGAGTGCTGATAGAAAAGTTTTGAATAAGCGATTCTATTTTGTGATAGATGTCACTCACTTATGCCTCCATTTTTATATTTTCAATTGCTATAATTACTTCCGATGAGATATTTTTAAGATATTCCTTTACCTTTTCAAGAAAATTATCTCCTAGTTGATTTCTGATTTCTATAATCTTCTCGGATAGTTTTTTGGTATCTTTCATAATAGACTCCATTTTAACAATTTCTGAAAGTATGTATTCGGATAGTGTTCCATTCTCCTTGATATCTTCAATGAGGTCTGATATGAATTTTGCGTGTTTCCTTATACTCTCTTCCTCTATATTAAGTAGTGATTGTAGTAGATTTAGTGCTTGGTAGGCAAGGTCATTTGCTTTGGGTATGCTCTTTTTGAAGTAAGAGGATGAGTCTAAA
>JANXAC010000039.1 GCA_025061835.1 Spirochaetota bacterium | reverse complement strand
AAGCACAATTACTACCACTAGAAAAAGCTGAACAAGAAGATATAGATGCTATTGAAAATGCTATCAAAACTAATATGAAAATACCACTCAATCTTGAACACACAGAAGAAATATTAGGACACATTATCGACATAATCAAAAAAGAAGATGGTTATTACGCTAAATTCACAATTGATAAAGAAATTAACATAGAAGACTTTCCTTACCTATCTGCAGAAATAGTTAAATTTGACGAAAACGGTAAATACTATCCTCTACTAACTGCTGTAGCTCTCACTTCTAAACCTAAAATGCCTGTCAAAAAAATAGAAAAAGTTCCAGATAAAGTTTATTCATCCTTACCTTACTCTATAAGAATACTTGCTTATCTACATCCTAAAAAACAAGATCTATTCAAACTTTTAACAACCTTTAACAAAGACAAAATAGAAGAAAAAAATGTTGATACATTTGAAATCTTAAGACAAAATGTAAGATCATATCTAAAGAAAAAATATGGAGGTGAATAAAAATGCCTAAGTATGATAACATACCAATAAAACTTGGATACATAATTCCATCTATAACAAATGACATTGACAATAGACCTGTAGACTTTAACAGTGTTGCAAGCAGTATAACTCAAATACCTGACGGACTCATACTAAAATGGGATAGTGCAAACAATGAATACATACCTGCTTTATTATCTGATACTTTCAATGATTCATCCAATATCTCTATCTTAGCAGTTCCAACTGCCAGAACTGCTACATCTTCATACGTCTACACAAAAGCTATCCTAAATGCAAACTACTTGTACGTATATGATAATATTAACAACACCTTTGTTAAACCAAATCTTTCAAATCTTAATTTAGCTTTACACCCAAGATTTAGAATAATAAACGAATAAGGGGTGATGAACAATGTTAGATAACAGAGAACTCATAAAAGCAATTGATGTATATTTAGGTGAAATATTACAATTTAAACTACTTAATTATCAAAAAATATTTTCAAGTTTCTTATCAATCATAAAAGGATTTAAACCAAGTGATTTTGTTGGCAAAAAACTAAAACTCAACGGTGTTAAACTTATCTCTTCTAACCCAATGAAAATATACTCATGGGATGAATTCTATGCACAATCAAATGTGATACTATCAAACAGCTCCAATCTAAACTTTGAACACAAAGTTATTGAAACTGATATCTATTTCCTCTATGAAACATTCACTCTCTCTGTTAAAGATATTCTTGATAACATATCTCCACCTGTTAACACTATCACAAGTAAAGATCTCAAAATTAACTTTAACTCATTCTTACAAGAATTCCTAGAAGCTATAGTTAACAAATATTTTGAACTTAACACTTACATACTTGTTAAAATGCTTGAAAACGCAAACATTAACATCAATGGCAAAACATTTGGTACAGACGGTACAGGTTGGATAACTCTAACTAACTCCAACTGGAGCTCCGCTACCGTAGATCCCCTATCTGATATCTATGACAAAATAGTTTCTCTTATTAATCATAATCACTTCACAAGAAATGTAACCACATCAAAACCTGTTATTATAATGGGTAGAACAGCTTGGAATCTCTTTAGAAGCAATCCTCACATAAACGATAAAATGATTAGACTTGACATTTCTTCCTACCAAGAAATGTTAAAAATAGATGAAATGTTATCTGAAAACATAGTTTACCACCCACTTGATATTGGTGGAAACAGAATAAATGTATATGTCTTGCAAGGTAAAATACAAGATCCTTCTAACGGAAACGAAGTTGATCTATGGAATCCTAACAGAGTTCTAATACTTAGACCACTAGACAATAATATAATTATGGCAATGGGAGTTCCTCCTATGGTAGATCTTGACTCCAATTTGGTTATAACAAAAGACATATACAAACTTGAACAAGCTATGCCTATGTTCCCATCATCTACTTCATTGACATACAGATTCATAAGTGGTATAGCAGGTGTAATATCTGAACCCTCAATGGGTGGAACATTCACTGTATCATAGGTGATAATATGAACTTCACACTGCTTTTGCAAGATTTCAAACTTGAATACAAAAAAGAAATAGCAGTATTGAGCAAAGAATATCCAAACCCAACTGACTTAGATAACTTCCTGCTTAATGCTCTACAAGAAAGTTATACAGAAATCTACTTCATACTCTCAATACAAATTGAAGATCCATTATCAGTAATATCAAGAGAACTACTTGAAAAATACACTAAAATGCTTACTCTTGCAGTTATTTATCTCAAAGCAGGACATGTATCACAAGCAAATGAAATAAGAAGAGAAGTATTAAACAGTGTATACGACATCAGAAAAACAGCAGGAAGTAAAAACTCTTTTATCTTTAAAATCAAAGACTTAATGTAAGGAGGGATAAATATGTTAGGGCCAAATAAACCAAGATATACCAAAAACAATGTAAAGTTTGACAATTTTGCAGTATTTCTAAAGAAATATAATGAAACAACAGGAAGCTTTGAAAGAATATGGAGAGAAACGGGTTTTGTCTCAGGTAATGCTAATGTGGAATGGACAGTATCTGCTGCAGAATTAAAAGCAGGTGTTCCAAGAACAATGGTTGCAAGAGTTATAAACGAAATAGATGCAACAATAAGACTGAGTTTTGTAGAAACTGATATTGAAAACATATCATTAGTTTTATTTCAACAAACTCCTAACTGGACTAATAATACAACTTCATCCAATAAAACATACAACAATATTCAAACTTCTGCTTTTCAAAACATACCTGACTTATCTCCTAACCCTGTTTTCCTTCTTGATTCCATACCAGTTCCGGGATCTACTTTCACAGTTTTAGATGACAACGGAACAAACGTAACAGCAAGCTTTCAACTAAGAAGAGCAAAAGGTGTTCCTTTCATAGAAAGGACTTCTGCCACTTTCCCAGGAACACCACCATACGATATCACAATAACAAGATACACTTCAATAAGAAAAGATAGCCTCATAGTATTTGAAGATGTTTCTAAGATCGGTTTCCCTTACAAAATACTCATTATTGGAAGAAATACAATCAACAAAATGTTGAGAGCTATCTATATGCCAAGTGTTGTAATTGAAACACCACCCACAATAGGTATGTCAAATGAAGACTTCTTAAGAATGGAAGTTGCTTTTAAAACTCTAGCTGAATATCCCGCAGGAACATCTCCTCTTGATTTAAACTTCTCTCCAAACTACATGATAATCAGAGATTATGAAAGCACTATTGATCCTAAAGTAATTGCAGAAGAATTCAACAGTGAAGTTATAACAGATTTACCATCATAGTATGTTTGATTATAACACTTATTTTAATCAATTAAAAAACCTGCTTAATCAAGTGGGGATTGAGTTATCTGATGATAACTCTTCCCCTACTTCACTTTCTCATTTATTTGCAACCCTAGAATTCTTAGGATTTAATCTCAATGAAACTTTTCTCACATGCTCTTATAGACTTATTGTTTACATGTATGACATTAACTTCAATTACGAACCACATATCAAACTATTAGAATACA
>JANXAC010000038.1 GCA_025061835.1 Spirochaetota bacterium | reverse complement strand
AGTTACAGTTTGCGATAGATAATCAAGATTATGTGAGATATAAATCAGGACTTTTGAAGAAGCATGTGAATGATAACTTTCTTTGGGACAAGATAATAGACAGACTTGAAAGTGAAATAGAAAGAGTATCACGTCACATCTAGTCTGAAATTCTTAGCATACTCTTTATGTCTCTATTTTGTTTCTGGCAACTGCCTCAACGGTAAAGTTTTTTGAGTATTGGTTACAAGTATTGTTTGTTTTGTTCATACACTTTTCTTACAATCTCTGCTTTATTCTTTGCAACTGCTTCAATTGTAAAGTTCTTTGAATACTGAATGAGACTTTCCAAAAGTTTATCTTTTGAATACTCTTTATTGTAAAACTTTTCTAGAATGTCTGCTAATTCTTTAAAATTGTCTTCCTGGAAGATTAGGTTAGGATTATTGATAACTCTAGGTATCTCTCCAGAAGAAGACCCTACGCAAGGAGTTCCACAAGCCATCGCTTCAACTAAAACTCTGCCAAACTGCTCTTTCCACCATGGCACGGTTCTAGATGGTAGAACTAAAACATCTATAGTCTTGTAGAAAGCAAACATCTTATCCAAACCAAATGAACCAAGATGTGTCATCTTGATATCTTTTTCTTCTGCAAGTTTAATTATGTATTGGTAATATTCATTGTCTTCTGGGTATCCAACTATAAAAAGTTCAATGTCGTTGATGTTTCTTTTCTTGAGTTCACTGAGTGCTAGTATAATTATATCAACACCTTTTGGTTTTGATATCCTTCCTGCAAAACCTACTTTGAGCTTAGCATTGCTTCGGACGTCAAGCGGTTCCACATCAGTTCTAAATTCAGGTATAAAGTAGTAAGTTTTGTATATCTCTTTACCGAAACCTTTGCTTCTATACATTTCTATTGCATCTGTTGGAATAACAACGAGAGCATCAGATAACCTTAAGTTGAGCTTCTCAAAGAATTTGAATGGTATGGGATGATTCTTGAAGATATTTTCATCACTCTCTATCAATATCTTTGACTTTGGATTTAATATTTTTGTTAGTAAGAGTATTACAAATCCTGCGGTTGAGTATGGTTCTTGTTTCAGATAGACAACATCAGGTTTATGTTTTAAAATGATCCAAGCGATCTTGATGAAGTTGAGGTAAAAGAATGCTCTTACATGGTTTGTGAATATAGTTCTCAAAGGGTAAATCTTGTAGTGTTTGTCAAGCTCTATTGTTTCAAAGGTTTGCCACTTTGATGTTTCAAACCATCTTTTTGCTGTTATGACTATCATTTCAAGTCCATGTTTTGACATCTCGTAGAAAAGCTGACGGTAATTTTTCTCTACTGCTCCGTGCCATATGAATAATACTCTAATTTTACCATTGGTATTCATCGTGAAGCTTGATTTTAAATTAAATCCTCACATTTTGACAAATTGTCATAATAAATTTTGACGGAGTTTTAGTTCTTATTTGACTTTGAAATCAAATTCAAGACTGTTTATGCTTACAAGATTTTTCATCTCTTCCCATTTTTCCATGCCGAGAGGTATAAATGCTACTCTGTAGAGTATTCTTTGTAAGTAACTAATCCATGCTCTCTTTAGATGTATTTTCACTCTGTATTCCCCTTTTTCAAAAGCGTTGTTAAGTTTAATAAATCGCCTTATATAGACTCCTCCGTCTCCACCTTGTGGTATTATGTTAGGCACTTCAACATATCTTACATTGCCTTTTTCATCTATTATTTCAAGTATCCCTAGAATGTCTCCGTATGCTCTTTTTCTTGATACCCATCCTAGATCAACAGTTAAAATACCGTTTTCATAGGAAATATTTGTTATCTTGATTGCAATCACATTTTTGAGTATAGCATCGTAGAAAAAAAGCCAGTTTGTGAGTTTATTACCAACCCATAGAGAGTATGTCCCACTATCAGGTATTTCTCTTTCAAAAACCTTCTTTAAGTTAGTTTTATCTGATACTAGGTTAGAATACTGATTTGCGATAAACACTATGTCTATATTATGCTTTTCGTTGAAATCAACCCCATAGTAATCAACCTTGTTCATATACGAGTAGAGTAAGAAACTAGATTCAGGTAGTAAGTGTGTCAAGTTTATTCGCATAGCGAAGGTTGTTTTTTCACTTACACCTTCAAATTTTCTGACTTCTGATGCTGTTCCTATAAACTTGACTACCATTTCAGGTGTGTTGTATTCTATCCCCCTTTTAGGAGATGAAGGAGCTTGTGGTAAATTGTTTTTTGTTACATAAATTCCTACTATGTTTAGATTGGGTAGCTCTAAAATATTTCCAAAGTTTGTTGCTAGAATATTCCACATTGAAATAACTACTATTAGTGTGACCGCTACTTTGTTAGTAGTCTTCTTAATCTCATTCTTGTTAAAAGGATGAGATATTATCATTCCTAGCACTACAACAAAAGGTAGAATATATCTATCAATCTTAACTGTAGTAAGAAATGTAAGTATTACATAAGGTATTATTAAGTATCCTATAAGTATTATGATTGACTTTAGGTCCTTTCTAGCTATTATTGAAATGACTCCAAGCGTTAGAAAGATAAAAAGTGGAATATACAGAGAGTGATTTATTAATATGCTCGGATAGTAAATTATGGAATCTATTGAAATTCTATTAGGCATCATACTGACAATCGTTTTGTCAGAATTTATATCTGACCATACCTTTACAAATTCGGGATTGAGAAGAATCCAAGAGAAAATTGGAATGGTCCCTACTAATATAGACAAAACATAGTTATTTACAAGTCTCTTAATATCTATGTTCTTGTTGTTTAAATGTTTGTATATCCCTCTTATTATCCCCACTAGTAGTAGGTAGGGTATAAAGATTAGTCCTGTTTGTTTTGTGAAAAAAGACATAGCGATGGCTATGCCTACCCACATCCAACTTTTTTTCGCTAGTAAAAAGTTTGTTCTTAAGATTATGTAGAACGCAAAGGCAACTGCAGAAGCCATAGGAACATCTAGGTAAAACACCTTACTGTAACCTATTACAACTGGAAGAGAGGTTGTAACAAATGCTGACAATACTGCTCTAAACTTGTCTCTATTAAACAGTATTTTAGCTATTCCATAGACAGAGAAGTAAAGCAAAGGTATCCAAAGAAACAAGATTGAGAAGGTTGCACTATCGTAAGAAACTCCAAATATAATGTGAAACATTGATGCAACTACATAGCATAGGTGTGTATAAAAGTCGTAAAATAGTAATATCCCATCTATTATTGAATTCTCACCGGGATTCCTAATAACATCAAGAATTCTTATTGAATTTAGAGTGTGTCTTGCTTCATCCCATTGAGGCGTAGAATCATCAGATATAACCCATAGCAGTTGGACAATAATTATGAATATTAGAGGTATTATGATTAGAATTTTTCTTAAGAATACCCTAGTGTTGTTCAAAACATATATCAGATAAGGTTTTAGAACCTTGCTTATGTTTCTTAAAACCATATTATGGCTACTCCTATAAGTTTGTGTTTAGAATAAATGACATCTATTGAACTTATCAAAAAAAATCAGAGGATATTTCAGGGAGTTTTTGGAATGACTGAAAGTGTTAAGTCTAGTAGATTAGGTGGAGTTTTAAGACATTCAAACTTGGTGTTTTGTTATTATATATATTATTTGATAAATTTGTAAATCTACCAACTGAAGTGCTTATAATGATTCAGGCATGTTCTGGAATGGTATAATCAACCACTATAGGGATTTAATAGACGTGATAACTGATAAAACACCGGTTATAACTCTTCTTGAGGGTAATACTCCACTCATAAGGGCTGTTAATCTTGGGAAAGAGTTAGGTATTGACCTTTTCATAAAGTATGAGGGGCTTAACCCAACGGGCTCTTTTAAGGACAGAGGGATGACGGTTGCGATATCAAAGGCTGTTGAAAAGGGGGTTAAGGCTACGATATGTGCTTCTACAGGTAA
>JANXAC010000037.1 GCA_025061835.1 Spirochaetota bacterium | reverse complement strand
CGTGTGACACCTGATCAGAGCTGATGGGCATTTTGAGAATTTCTGGATTGTTCTTTACCTCTGGTGTCCTTGGAGAAATCTTTATTTCAAAGACTTGACCTAATCTAAAGCTACACATATTCTCTAATCTTTTTGAAAACTCAGTCGAAAACAAAACCAATTCGCCCTTCCAATTGGTATTCTTCCAAAGTAACCTAGTCTCACCGTCCTTGTACTCAAATAGACTGAGCAAATGTTTTTCGTTTTCTGACTTTGTGAATTTCAATACTACGGTACTTATATCAACTTCTGGTTTGAAGACATTACTACCCAAATATATTATCTGGGTTCTTCCCATGTTCGATAGGAAGCACCTTAGTTTTTTAAATTCATCAAGTATCATAAACGTTGATGGAACTACAAACACTAACTGACCCTGAGGTTTCAAAAGCTTTACTGACTTCTCTATAAATGCTCCATAAACATTGTACTTACCATGCCATGTCTGATATAGTCTCCTGTACTGTTCCCTGATAGAGCTTGTTACCCTTATAGAGTAATGTTCAGAAGGGCTTGGAATCCCATACGGAGGATTACCAATTATTACATCAAACTTATCACTAGAATCCCAAACCAGATAGTCTCCAACAATTACCTCAAAGCCACGTTCAAGATATCCCCGTTCCAAAGAGTATTCAACTATATCTTTATCCACTTCAACACCAACACAATCCATATCTAAGTACTTAAATTTATCTCTAACCCTCCTAAGAAACTGACAAGTCCCACAAGCAGGCTCAAGAACTTTCAACCTATCGTAAGACATCCCATTTATATCTATCAGGCTAGTCATGTAATCAACAAGCCATAGAGGTGTGAAGAACATTCCCAAACTTTTTCGTTCTTTCAAGGTTTTCTTTACCACTTCCATAGATTTGTTATCACCCATAGATACTCCAAAAGAAACGGTACCATGCCAACAGTATTATCAAGCCTAGAAAACCAAGAATTCAACTAACTCCTACTGATGTTTGGTCAAGAGTTTGGTATTTTTTGTGGAAGAGTATTCTGAATATCTCATTTTCATAACTTATTCAAGCAATTCTCAACTTCTCCCTGTCTAGAAGAGTGCCAAATAGAAAGTTTTTGATAAAGTGATTTATAGTTCTTTTGTTGGGTATATTTCTTTCACTTTAATTCTTACCAAACTCTCCTACAAACTTCAGACTCCTACGAATACGCCTTTAGCCTAGGCAGGATAACAGGATAGTCATAAAAGTATTCCCTAAAGTCCTCAGACTTTATGTAGAAAACTCTCGCTTTGTCTGAAATAACCTTTATCTCATCTATCTCGTTATTTGTTCCGAGCAAGACATGGTCTGGGTCTCCTAAAAAGTAATACTTTCTATCTTCAGAAGACAAAACCTCAACGCTAGAGTTCTTACTTATACTAACAACTCCATCGATCAATATATAAACATTAGCATCCTTACCACTACCATACAAGATGTTTCCCTTCTCAAACTCTGCATAATTCAGTATCATCTCAAAGTATGTTTTCATTGACGGTGTGAAATCTTCAAAGTATTTAGTTGAGAATATCTCCCAAGTATCTTTGCCCCTTATCCTCGCTAGGTTGAGTAATTTATCATACAATTTTGTGCCCTTGATGCTCTTTAGAAAACTCTCACTCTTAACTCTAAGCACTTTGCAGCCATTGTCACCTGCTATTATGGTAGCACTTCTTCCTCTCTCGGTGAGAATAGCACTTTCTCCAAAGAAGTCAAAGGCTAGATATTCCTTGTATAACTTACCACCCGTGAAGAGTTTTACATACCCTTCTACGATTATGAAGAAATCTTTGTTCTTCACATCACCTTCCTGAATTATCAACTCCCCAGGCTTATACTCTTCAAACTCACTGTCCTCTTCAAGAATTTTTATGTTTCTAAGAGGAAGATCAAGAAATAGTTTAACTGAAGTTAAAACATCAAACTTACTCAACCTATTCTGTGGGAGTATAACAACAGATCCTTCAACGCCTTGATGTGGGTATAAAAGAGATGGATTGGGGTTTGAAGAGATATAATTAAGATACTCTTTCTCCGGGCAATGAAAAGCATAAACATACTGTCCTTCCCTGGTTTGAAAGTCTAACTTTGATATGTCGGTATGTATTATACCATTCCCTGCCTCGTGTAGGATATAGTCATACTTCTTAAATTCATTCATTGTGAAGTCATAGCGTTCTTTTGATATTATCCCCTCATCAAGAAGTAGTTTAGTTCTATCAGAAACGAATGTATCAGAAGAATAAAACAATGTCTTTCCTTCAAACTCCACCGTAAAACCAACTGTAGGTATTGAATGTAATGCGTAATGGAACTTGAATATAGCATTCTCAATGTTAATCTCCTTTCCAATCCTGATAGGTCTAAACTCGCAAATGTTATCAAAGAATTCGGGTTTTACTCCAAGTAGGCTTGAATACTTCCTCTTGAAAGACTCCCAAACAGTTCTAGTTGTATATACTCTTTCTTTACTACCTCTTAACATACTCTGTAGCGTTCCGGCGTCGTGGTCAGCGTGACAGTGAGTAAGTATTATAGCAACTATACTACTTATAGGTATGTTGTTTCTCTCAATCTCATCAAAAGAGTGCGCAGGCGGGTCTATGAAAATACCTTTACCGTTTATCCATAGTATAAAACCGGAAGTTGTCCCATTAGGGTCAAACCCATTGCTAGCACCAAGACAAGTAAAACCAAACCTAGGAAACCTGAAGTTGTAAAGTTTTCTATCATTCAATGGCTTCTTGTGTATTATTTTAAGGTCATAATCCAGAGAATCTTTAAGTTCATTCTCAAGATTAACCTTTATAACCTCTCCATTTTCAAAGAAGCAAATTCTATCACTAATCTTCCTTACAGTTATGTTCTCTATTCTGACATCTTTGTTTATATCAATAAACTCTACCGAATCAAAGACATCAAAAAGTTCATCCTTTTTTGTTTGGTCTTTTCTTCTAAAGAAGAGCATCTCCTCTGAAATATTACAATTTAACCCACTGTAAAAGTCATCCTCATAAACATAGTCAGGTCCTATGAGAGACTCTTTGAAGAGAGTAATCAAACTATTTTTCTGTTCTTCAGTGCATATTATGAATGTTTTTCGCCTTTTGATGAAGTAATTATAGTATATCGGAAACTCAACTTCTGCAACATTGAGAAATGTTGTCCTATCAAGCATATTCTTAGGTATTATGTAGTATTGTGGCGCCTCACCTAAAAGCTTGATAGAGTCTTTTATGGTTTCAGGTGGAACACCAATCTGAAGAATTGTCTTACCATTCTTAAGGACTATGTATCCACCTCTTGGCAGATTCAATATTTCCAACATACCTACTCCGCTATGACAAAACTCATCACCATGCTAACATTTTCGGAATCGCCAGTTATGTAAATTCTACTGATGCTAATAGGTATAAACGAACTTTCAATCTCCCCTAATGATAGAAAAATATTCCTGAACTTGCCACTAACAGATGTTTTATATACTTCACCTTCCTCATACTGCTCCCTGTTTATTGAATTTATATCAACATCATACTTTGAGAATATCCTTAAAATGTTACCAAGAACAAGTGCTGGAGTTCTTGTCTCAGACTCAATTTCTTTCAGTCTAATATATTCACTCTCAACTGACGCAAGTCTCCTGTTGAGATATGGTATATCCTGATACTCCCTAACCTCACTATCTACCTTCTCAAAATTCACTTTTAGATAAATATACTCACCAACTAAATAAGCAACTACCAAAAAAGCAACTAGCGTCAATACACCCCAGACCCTCAGAATAATTCTCCTCATATGCTTACCTCCACCTCAAACCTAAGTAAGTTATCCTGTGTCTCTCTTACGGAGATAACCTTGACTTTTGAAAATCTACCTATTTTTGATAGGTTAGAGATTGTTATGTAGAACGAAGTATCGTTTATTGAAAAACCCCTTATTCTCAAAGTTTTCTGGAATACCTCAACATCTTTAAGCCAAGTGTCTCTATCAAGACTACTAAATACATCGTAAAGTACGTAAAAGTATTTTTGCTTTTGGGCAAACCTAGAGTAGAACGATGATATAAAAGACTCATATTCATTTATTTTTCTCTTCATCTCAATTATCCTAGTATATCTTTTAACTTCAGGTATCATACTATCCTCATTTCCTTCAATACCTCTCTTTATCAACAAATATCTTTCTGTTTCACTCCTAGTAGAGATGATGAATATTAAACCAGCTAATGTCAAAACTGTAAATAACACTATTGCTCTCAAGATAATTATATCAGTAATTACTGATCTATGTTCTTTTGGGACTGATAATTCTACACTGGACTGTGAAAAACTTTTATAGGATAGTATATCCAGAAATGAAAAATTTTCATTCATCCAGCCGTATTTAGGCAACAATTCACCTAATACACACAGTATGTTAATTCTATCAAAGATGTGCTCAACAAAATCATTATCAAAATAAAACATCAGTATCTTCTCTAAAAACACACTCCTCTCCTTGATAAAATCCGAGACAAAAGAAACTATGTAGTTTTCAATTACATTCCTATCTACCATTTCTATAACTTCAAGTTTCAAGATACCATTTTTTGAAACTATACCCATAAGTATTTCATCCTGCTTATTGATAACGACTGCAACTGCCCCAACAGAAGGCTCATTATGGAATATCTCTATGTTATTTATTGTAGCCGGCGCAACCCCAATTATTGAGATACCAATGTTCTTAAAATAGTTTATGTATTCAGATAGAATATTGAGTCTTATCGCTGATACCAAAACCTTCAAGTAAGTCTTATCTCTCAATTTATAACTTCCTATAACCTTATGGTTATAACTCAAAGATGTTATATCAAACATCCCCATACCTTCAACACTTGAAGTTATTATGTTTTTAATCCTAGACTTCGCAGATTTTGGAACGGTTATCACTTTATTCACAAAGAACTGGCTAGGTAGTATCAATTTAGCAAGATAAATAGGAATATCTATATTCTTTTCAATAAACCTTTGAATTGAAAACTCCATTCTAGTCCTATCTACGAGCTGACCACTAACAAGTCTAATTGGATGCCTACCAACAACATAGTTGATAAAAACCCCCACCAATATGTTATTAGATTTTATCTGAAATACTATCTCAATTATTCCAAGATACTCCAGCGTAAAGTATATAAACTTTCTAAAAATGTTCATACAAAGTATAGTATTTATCAAACACATATACTTTCACAACAAATATCTCAAATTGCAGGGTATATGTTTATCACAAGACATACACAAGGTTTTTCTAAAAACCGCAAGGATACTTGATCAAACCTACAAAAAATATTAATTCTTCAAAATCCTGTATGTTTCTATCTTCGGATCAGTATGTTGTATCTTCTAAAATCTTGTATAGTAATATATACTTGATACACTCAAAAAGAACAGAGATTTCTCATTATTCTCGTATAAATGATAGAAACTAGTTCAATAAAGTCTAAAATTTTTTGATAGATGATTCATAAAATAATTTAAGGTTATGGAGATGGATATTTTTAGTATAT
>JANXAC010000036.1 GCA_025061835.1 Spirochaetota bacterium | reverse complement strand
GACCTACGATACCACAAGAAAATCCCATATATAACCTAGTTATTGTAATATCTCTTTATGAGCTCAACTCTGTTTTCAACTAATTTTGAAACCGAGAAAGGAGAGTAGATTTTTGGGTTAGGTAATACCGCTACTAACCTAACAGCCTCCTCAAAGGATAGGCTTCCTACTTCCTTCTTGAAAAAATACCTACTCGCAGAAGATATTCCAAATATACCTTTACCCCACTCTGCGTAGTTTAAGTATAGTTCCAGTATCCTCTCCTTACCGAGTATCAATTCCATCTCAAGAGCAACTATGAGTTCAAGGTATTTTCTAAAGAAACTCTTTTTAGGTATAAGCATCATAGTTCTAGCAACTTGCTGCGATATTGTGCTTCCACCGTAGTATTTCATATTCCCTATCTTAACATTCTTACTCACCGCTAACATAAGTCCTTCCATATCAACACCCCTATGTCGGTAGAAGTTGTAATCTTCAGCTATTATAAGCATTTTTGTAACCATCTTTGGAATACGTTTGATAGGAACATAATTATGCTTAACTTCCTTCAACCCCAGTTCTCTCTTTCGGTATTCCATAAGAGGTGTAGTTTTAGGATTGTTATACTTCAGATACACAACATAAGATGACGATAGTATTATGAAAATAATATGGAATAAAACTACAACTGCTACTCCGACCAAAACAATCTTTTTTAGCATAATTGCATTTAATGATAATCAATGAAGGTAGAAAAAGTCAAAGTAAAGGAATCCCTAACAACAAAGTCAAAGATTATGAATACAAGCCAAAAGATTAAAAAGACATCACCTACGAACCATACTCTACGAATTTCAGAACCATAACCATCCACATGAAAACTCTACACTCTACCTTCAATGCTTTGGTAAATTCTTATTCTGAAACTTACACTTAAATTTTCGTAATAACAATTGACCTCACTCTATACTTATGGTCTTCCCCAATTTGCTACCAGTATCTTAATCTCAAATTTCCCCGAGTATTACGAATCTTGATCATTTACTTTCTAGATTCTTGTATTACTTACCACCTAAACTACTTGATACCATCAATCCTCTTTGTGTTAGTATTACCCTATCATTCTTTACTTCCACAAGCCCATAGAGACTAAGTCTTTGGATACCATCTCTATATTCTTGAGATACCTTGTCATCAAGTTCGCTGGTAATCAAGTCGTCTATACTTACCTCTCCTCTTTGTGCTAATATATTGAGTAGTATTAACTCCTTACCCCTAGGAAGATAGAAAAGGTTAGGTAAAAACACAACATCGTTAAATTCTTCGTTCATATAATACACTTGAGATCCTGTTATAAAGCCAGCCATAGCAGTAGCTATGACATGAGCCTTAAGCCCTCCTGTCGGATTAAAGAATACTGTATAGCCTTCCTCCTTCTTCTTGAGCGCTATGTATATTAGAATATCTATAAGTCTTGACAAACCTTCCTGAAATTCATCTTTCGCAAAACTAGGATCATACTTAGCTTCGTGGAAATAACCGCTAACATCAAGAGCAGAGTATAGAACATAACCTTTTTCCTTAAGATACTCCTGTATCGCTATTCTACAGAGTTCATTTGAAGCAGTATTCGTTCCAAACAGATACACCGATATGTTTGATGGATTTTTACCATCAACTACTCTTAAGAATGTGTTTAGTTCTGCTGACATTTCCATAGGTTTGGATTTTACGATTTCAACAACCCTACTAATTTCTACCGGATTATTTACTATCTGCTTCCAACGATTTTCGTCAGAGATTTTTATATCTGTGTACAGCCCTTCTTTTGACTTAAGGTTTGTTATTATAGAAACACCGCTACTTATTATGTGAAACTCCTTGTCTTCCATTTACTACCTCCTACCACCTAATACTAAATATCAAATATTCCATATCCTAGCGCAGTTTTTGCTCCTATTCCGTGCTCTTTGAGTGCTTCCTCCAGAAGCAAAGTTGCTTTGTTCAGTAGGTTATTGTCTTTTGAAAGTAAGCAGAATTGGAACTTGGTTTTACCGACTGTTAGGAAGGTTATAGGGTTTGGGTTTTGACAGTCTGCTGGGGGTTTATTACCAGAGTAGTAATCAGGATAGTGTGGGTTCATAATGTCTATTTCCAACTTAATCTCATCAACAGGGTAGGCATCCATAAATATGACTTTGCCTTTTTGTTCTTGAGTTCCAAAGATTTCAACTAAATCAGAAAGTTCTATTTTCTCCTCCTTCTCTACTTTCTTGTCCAATAATTGTATTGATAGATTACCATATAAACTACCTTCTTTAAATCCTCCATCCAATCCTTTTGACAATTGTTCTATTTCCTTGTAGAAGTCAGAGTTTTTTTGAGATGAGATTTTATCTGCAAAGCAAGTTAATGCCCAGTGTCTAGTTATACCTTTTACTGCGCTACCGGGTATGTAAGGAATTCCGTATATGTGATGTAGTATCATTGATGTTTCCTGTGGGTGTGATGCTCCAAGCCCTACAACAAGACGCCATTTGGGGATGGCTTCTATGGACTTGCAAGCGTATCCTAAATTCAGAAGAGATTTGATTAAATTTTGAATCCTATCATAGTTTCCTTTTGCTAAATTCTTTAGAGATTGGTAACTTTTCGTATTTGTATTGCTAGAAAAGTGGTTTTTTATGGCTTCAAGATATTTTGTCTTCTCATTACCTTTGAAATCGGGAAGACCTTTTGAATTCTCCCCATACGCTGGTAAATATTTTGTAAAAAGTAAGTATAGGTTAAAGTCAATACTAGAATTGATGTCATAAAACCAATCTTTCATCCCTCTCTTTGATTTATCAATCTTTTCTTTCATCTCAATATTTTTTGCTAGAATATCAGAAGTATCTCTTGGTGTCAAGAATATGCATCTCTTCACTATGAGTATATAATTGTTAGTCCCGCTAGATCTCTGATTGTAATTACCTTGATAACTCATATCTAAACTCCTATTTTCTTATCATCCTTCTATCATTCCTTCCGCAAATCTTTTCAACCATTTAACTAATGACAGAAGTTCCCAAGTTGCAATAGAGTATCCGTATGAGTCAAGGGAAATTATCCATTGTATAAGTTCTATGTTGCTTTGATCAAGTCTTATTGCCACGATGTTACTTTTGAAATAATCCTCAAATTGCTCATACAATAACTTATGCACTTCATTTCCACTCTTTTTTGAATATAAAAAGGCAATACTCTGACCAAGCCCACCGGACATTATCATCTGGGGGATTTTTCTTACAAGAGACTTATAATCTTTTTCTTTTCCACCTAATCTCCCTTTAGCACTCTTCACAAACTCATAAGCCTTTTCTGCTATTCCCCTTTCTATCTTTGAAAACAGACTCTGCTCACTCATAGCAACCTCCACAAACTTATTGATTTTGATGTTTATTTTGATTTTGATGCGGATAAAAATTCACTCTAACGAACCCTTTACCAGTAGTAGCATTTCCCCCAACCTGGATAACCCTAATTTCAGACAGTTTTGATACAAAAGTGCTACATAACGTAGAATTACCTTCAGATTGAGCACTAGAATTTCTTGCATTCCTAAACATAACTAACGAATATAAAATAGTATCCTGTGGAAGATATTCTTCCGTCCATAATCCGCCTCCTTCAGCAGTTCCAGTTTCATCAGAAATTCTAACCCTAGTTACTACCTCTGTTGAATTACTGACAAATTGGGCGAAAGTGTCGTCATCCACTACTACCAAATCTTTATTTAATTTTGACCTCCAAAATTCGTAAAATGAATCGCTTGGAAGAACATTTTCAGATAACCATCCTGCAACTCCGTCAACCTCTTTAGATTCAGAGTCTTTTACCTCAATCGAAAACTCTTCTAGAACTATCTTTTTAGAGTTTCCAGAGTTTATCAATACTCCACAAATACTAGTAATCTTTGCTTTTTGAGACTTATCATCCTTAACAAGACTTGCAAAAGCACGAATAGGGAACTGAGATTCGTTAGCAGGATTTTCAGATTTCGTATTCTTGTCTATCATCATAACATCCCTAACAAACCTCTCAATGACCATTGGGCAGGTGATCCAAGCAAAGACTCCCTTTAGGGATTTTACAGGGAAGAGTAGTATTCTAGCATCAGTTATCGCCATCGCACCAGCATAATCTCCACTATTCTCAGGACCAAATATCGCATTAATTATTGTCTGTCCTACACCAGAATCCTTAAACGCATCCCTCAAACATCCCTTCAGCCCAGAACTTTCAATCTTTGGAAAGTCGGTGTGTCTTTCTCTCTGGATAGGTAGGTCAATGACCCCTATCCCACTACCACTCCCCGCATGAACGGGAGTCTCGGCAATCAGAAACATAATCTTCTTTTCTTTAAACATACTCTAACACCTCCTTATAAGGCTTAAATGTATCTACTAGATATTTCTTTCTATCAAACCTCTCTTCCAAAAACCTATCACTTTCGTCATGGTTGCAAAAGACCTTATATACATACACTTTCTTACTTTCCTCAAAAAAGTAAATCCTATACTGGTTAGATCCATCATCATAAACACGATGACCATTTTTCAATTCAACTTTTTTATGTGTCTTATCTACAAAAATCACGAATTTCTTGAAAACTTTCATCAGCCTCGGGTTGTTTTTAAGATACCTCACCACCTCGTCTGTAACATATATATCCACTTGATTTTTTTCTTTGTACTTCTCTAATATCATTCTACCAATGGCATTAAGTTCAGCAAGACCAATATCACTTGTCCATACTGCAAAACTGAAGTGTTTGTAGAAGTCCGTTTTCATTATTTCATCTAGTCTTTCCTTAGAGTCTATACCATCATACAGTTCTTCAAAGTAGCGAATAAATTTGCCAACCAACTTTAAATCAAAAATCTCCCTACTTATTGGAACTTTGGGTATTTTTATCAGACCGTCTGTGTTTTCAAATATGTAGTATATCGGACATCCGTTAAGTTGGGCTAGCATCGTAACAAAAGGTATGGTAGCCTTAAAACCACCAGTCATGTTAAAGATAATATCAGTCCAATTGTGTTGTGATATCCTATAAACCTCTTCCACTAAATTACCCATACCTCTTTCAAAATCTTCCCTACTTGATACTTGTATTCCTTCTATTGGCTCAACATACACATCTTCTAAGATACGCAAATCCTTGATGATAAAGTCCAAAGCCTTCGCACAAGCATACCCTACAAGAGTATCAGAGCATAAAAGATACACTATGATATCTTCTCTTAATTCTTCTTTTATCTTGTTCAGACTTTTCAGCTCTGCAGAGATTTTGTAAATTTCCTCATCTTCTCTCCCCAAGTCACACTTTTTGTAAGCATCTAAAATGAGATATGTTAGTCTTTTACACTTTTCCATCTTTTGATCGTCATTTTTATTCTCGTAATACCTTAGGTTTGCTATTTCATTTTTTATCCTTTTCATTTCCTCTGCTTCCTTACAGCCTTCTTTTTTTATTAGGTTCTCAAGAATTGATGTACCCACCATCGTTATAATTTTCTTCATACACTTACCCCAACCGCACACAGACCAAAGCCTTGTTTGCCTAGTTCATCCTTACAAAGAGACTTTAAATGTATTTTCTCCAAGATATATTTAAAATTCACATTGTTATCCAACACTTTGAAGTAATAAACACTTCCTACAGGAACTGCCTTTTTCATAGGTTTTGGCTCGCGCTTCTCCATATCCCAACCACCAATCCTTTGATACTTACCTATCACACAGTAAATTAGTTCTACACGAACACCGCAAATACTACCTTCAAGCGTAGATTCATTTACTCCATCTGGTAACCA
>JANXAC010000035.1 GCA_025061835.1 Spirochaetota bacterium | reverse complement strand
ACTCTTTCAGTGCATTGAAGAAGCAAGTAGTCGTAGATAAGCGATGCATACCACATCCTATCTTTAGGTTTTTTGGATGAAAATATTGACTTGTGGCTTCTAGCATACTTCAATAACCTCAGTATTGCTTCTCCTTCTCCATCCTTACTAGTCTCATAAACCAAATGAACCACTTTCAAAATTCCTTTGTCTTTCTTAGCATTCCTATTACATCTTCCAGATGATTGGATAATACTATCAATCGGTGCAAAGTCTCTATAGACAACATCAAAGTCAATATCCACCCCAGCTTCAACAACTTGTGTGCTAACTAGAATGTCATACTCCCTATCCCTTATCTCTCTAATCCTTTCAAGTCTGTGCTTTGGTATAACATACGATGATAAATAAGTTATTGAATAATTATCAAACGTTTCTGAAAGACTCTTATATAATTCCTTTGAAGACCTTATGGTGTTGCATATAAAAAGAATCTTCTTACCATATTCTAGGTATCTTTGAATTTCGTAGCCATACTTGCCTAGAAATTCATCTATCGTCATCTCCTCACTATCGTAGCTTACCTCTATTCTATCTAACTTTGTAAAGTAGTAATCTTTGTCCCTAACAAGTTCAAACGTAGGTAGTATCTTTGGTTGAGTTGCAGTCATAAATACTATATACACATCAAACTTTTCAGCATATCTCTCAAAAAATCCCCTAATGACATCCCAATATTTGTAAGGTATCGTTTGAACCTCATCAAGAATAATGATTGACTTTGCTAGTTTTATAAATCTCCTACTTGAAGAGTTTGAATTTGTTATTATTGACAAAAACAACTGAATGAAAGTTGTTATTACTATGTTTGTCTCCCAGGTTTCTATAAACAACTTTGAAATCTCCGTATCTAAATAGTTGTCTTTAGAATTTCCATTAATCCTATACTTTAACTCACTTAAATGATGATGCTTTACAACATTATCGCTAGTCGTATGAATACCGTTCTCTTTTAGTACTCTCTCTATCACATCAAAATTCTGGTCTATTATACTCAAAAACGGTAATGAATAGACAATCTTATACTCACCTCTCCCACTTTTCTTCAGAAAATCTCTTAACTTCAGGGCAAACGCAAAACCCGTAAGTGTTTTACCCATACCAGTTGGAAGAGTAATAGAGAAAAATCTCTTACCATCCTCAAGAAGTTCCTGAATGTTAGTATTCAAAACCTCATTATATGCTTTCTCTCTGTAAGCGTTTATGTTGTAGTTTGTTTTGATTGTCTCTTTGTATTTCTCAACTATCTTCTCATCAGCTTCCAGATACTCAAGTTTGAAGTCAAAGTCAATTGGCAGTATAGCATCTTTTTTGTCAGAGTAAACTAAGGAAGAGAACATTAGTAGGAAGGTAAAGTAGTCCTCAATTGAACCATATATCTTAACACAGTTTGGAATATCAGTAAGTTCAGCGCCTCCATTTTGAGATTGTAAAATTCTTTGTTTTGCTTTCAATTCCATCAGTTCATCTTCAATTCTTTGTGTTGCTTTCAATTTCATCAGTTCATCTTCAATTATTTGTGTTCCTTTCAATTCCATCAGTTCACCTTCAATGCTTTCTATCCACTCCTCAACCTGCCCTTTAGACACCATCAGAGCGGACTTTACATCTTCAGAAACATCAAGGTTTGAAACAAACTTGTGAAATTCCTCAAAGTCTATGCTATCTAACTGCTTTTTTAGATACTCAACTGCTACTGGAGGGTCCGGGTTTGGAGATATTGATTGAGATACGATAGTAAGTTCATCCATTAGAAAATTAACATCCTCTTCTTTGGAGTTCCAAAGGTCGGAGTGATGGTTTTTACAAGCAACGAAGTTATAAACTGCAAGTTTTGTATCATTTAAAAGATTCTTTGTGATATAGTAAGCAAAAACAGACGATAGGAGTGAATGATTTGTAAATTGGTTCCTTTCGCCTCCTCTTATATAACCTTGAAAATAACTTGTTGCTTTACCAATATCGTGACAAACAATCAGTATCTCTATTGCCTTCAAAAGTTTTTCGTCTAGATTAAGTTTAGATACCTCTTCCCTAAAGTGTCTAAGACAACCGTTTATATGTTCCTCAAGATGCTTCTCAGGATGTGAAAGTATATTTGATAGCATACCTGAAGACATACTACATCTCACCTTATTTAACTATTAAAGAAGAAGACATTATCTTTTTCTGCACCGTAAGATACTATACAGACATTTTTAAAACTACCATCTATGGATTTACCCGTTATCTCTGCTATCACATCAACATACTCACCAGGTATTCTATCATCATCCATATATAGAAGCATTCTTTCTTTAACAATCTTCTTATCACCTTTGACATCTATGTTCTCTATAATGTCCGATGAGAAAACAGTATCTACCCTCTTAGAAGTTACTATATTTTCTACTTCACCCTTACCCACGTATTTGACATTAGCAAGGAGATAAGCAAGACCTAAAGAGACAGTGTAGTTAGTTTTACCTTCCGCTAGAAGAGAGTTAAGAGTTTCCAAAATATCTCTCCCTTCCTCGTTTCTTGGCTTTACAAATATCCTATAACGAGGTTCTTTGAGAAACTCAGCGAAAACTTGAGTTCGCTCTTTTATTCCTTTGAAATTAATGGTAAGTGGGCTTGCTTTGGTACTCACATAATTAAGACCTAATCTTATCTTCCTTACAGGATTGAGTATCTTAACAGCAACATCCAAATTATTCGCTTTCTGAATGTAGTTATTTTTATCAAACCCTAAAATAGCAGATATAATACCCCTCACAGTAGTAGGTGGAGGAGAAGCATAGGTAAGTGGAGAAGCGGTAGTGTAAAACTTCCTAAAGTGTCCAAAATCACCGTATATATCAAAAATTACAACCTTATCCATACCTAAAGTTATTTATCAAAGTTTATTCTCTCAACACTCACACCCGAGAAAACATCCTCTATCCTAGAACTTAGTTTGACAGAAGAATCAATAGCATACCTTACCTTCTGTATCTTGTCTTTATATTCTTTGACCTTATCGGCTAGTTTTGACATATCAATCTCAACCTCTTCTATACTCCTCACTTCTTCATCTCTTTTGTTAGTCTTAAGAGATACCAGATTATCAAGGTCTCCTATGTGTGTCAATGTGTTTTCCTTGTATACTATCTCAAGGAGTAGTCTTGGATTGTGTCCCATCTTTGAAGTTGAGATAATATCTGTATTCGCCTTAAATCCTATCCACATAGCTCTAAGCATCTTATCTATATCTCCATCCTTTAAACCAGTTGATTGGCTTGCTTTTTCGTTTGCTATTCCATAAAACACAATAAGAGAGTATGGTAGTATCCACTTTTCTGTCATAGTTCCTTGAACCCTCCCTTTCTTTGAAGCTAAAACTGTTGTTCCCTTCACATATTCAAGACTGACTCTGTGGAGAGACTTACCAAATTTAAACTGAACAGGTCCTGTTAGCGAACGAAAATCTCCTTCAGAGGAAACTTTACTCTTACCTTTCTCACTACCCGAAGAATCTTCATCATCCTTGTTACCAACAGCCAAAGTGATACCAAATAGTCTAATATCTATACACTCCTTCAGTATCTCTTCTATGTTTTTACCATAGCTATCAAATATATCCTTCCTAGTAAGGACTTTACCATCTTTAACCTCCTTTTTCACAAAGATATTCTCTCCAAAGTCCACCAGTTGGTCTCTTATCACTCTCTTAAGCCTATCAGGAGTTACATAATTAATTCCAGTTTCCTCGTCTATCCTAGGCCTATTTTCATTTGCAGGATCACCATTAGGGTTAGCAAAAGAAACATCATAAATGAAAAGGAACTCTCTTCTATTATTTATCATATTACTCCTCCTTGTTTTTTCTCTTTATCAGACTGATAAAGAAAGTTATAGACTTTCTTCTTCATACCAAGTCCAAGTGAAAAGTAATAGGAGATCTCATCAATATTCATCTTCCAATCATCAGAAGACGACAAAATCTCTGATGCTTTTTCAAATATCTTTCTACTAAATTTACCAAATATACCGTATTCGTTTAGTTTATTTCTTGCCTGCGATAGTATCCTCATAACATCTCTCTTATTTAGTATGAGACCTCCAAGTTTTGAAGAAAAAGCTCTCGTTCCTAATTTGTTCTTCTGATAATCAAGGACTTGCTGGGCTAGAACACCTGTCAAAAATATACCTTTAGCAACTGGATTATCTCCCAAACCTTTCAAAGAGTTTAGGAAATCATCAAGATTTGAAAACTGATCCATAAGACTTCCTCCCTCTACACAAAGTTTTACAAAGACATATAGGAAATAGGATCGTAGAACTAGCAAATAGAAGTTATTTACTCTTTCAGGGTCGTTGAAAAGTTTTCTCAAAGATAACATATATATTCTGATTAGAGACTTTTCGTCAAAAGGAACAGATTTGAATATACTCTCTACAATCTTGTAAAACTCTTTCTTGAACGGGAACCTATCGCTACTCTGAACTTCGTTGTATCTTGATGTAAAGAAATTCATAAGATTATTCGTATTCACATACAAAGCATTCATAAACTTTCTGTAGTTTTCGCTAATGCTATATACTCCTATACTCATTATTTTCTCCATCCATCTATCAACTTCTCCTTTTTTATTAAAAATCTCCTTCAATCTGGAAGGATAGACATCCTGTATAAGTAATCTTACTGTCTCTCTTGCTTGCTGTACCTCTAGAAACATTAGTGTCACGGAAAAGACATTCTGCTCGTTTAGTATCTTTGCTATGGTATGAACTTCCCTTTCATCACTCGTTAGGTTTCTGTATGATTCCCTATCCACACTTACATCCTTACCACTACCAGAAATCGTTCCCAACACTGACCGGATAAAGATTCGATTGTCTGTAAAGAAATAAGGTATCATATGATACTCTATGTTTCCAGCAAAGGAAAAGGTAAGCTTCTGTTCTATGTAGTTTCTTACAGCATCTAGTTTAGACCTACATTCAAAACACAAAGGAAAGTTTTTCCAAGAAATATCTTCTCTCATACCTCCAACTATATACCCAGGCTTATCAAGTGTGTAGAAAGCGTATGGTGAGTTATCTCCATAAACTTCCTTAACTTCACCACACATTGAGCAAACACCTTTACCCTTGGTAGCCAAATACCTGCTATTGTTCTTGAGTGAAGCAACTAGAGCATCAACGAAATTCGGCACTTCACGAAGATACTTACCTCCAATCTTCAAGGTAATCAAAATTTTTCCTTCCCGAAGCTTAGATCTATGATTTTCTATAGAGGAAAATATTTTCTTCTTATTTTTTTCACATTCATCGTATATATCCTCTATAAGTTTATCTTCCGAGTCTTTAAGAAGGTTGGATATAATGGTTGTTAGATGCTTAAGTGTCTTTTCGGTCTCCGTTAGATAGAGTGAAGGTGTGTAGGTAGGTGGGTTTGACGCTCTCTGCTTGAATAGATACTTCTGAGGATAACTTTTATGAAATTGCTCGTATGAAACATCCTTATACTTTCCTCTATCATCAAACTCAATACACAAAACATGTTTAGCATCTACTAGATCAAGTTCAACTCCTTCAACCCTGTTCGGACTCGGCGGTATGTATTTACTAAGTTCATACATTACCTCAAGCATAACATACTCCCAATTTTGGTTGAATTATAAATATCTAACTTTCATTTCTCTACAATTCATACTAACCCTCTCACAAACAATCTCATCAGAACCTCACCTGAAACATCCTTACCTCAACTAAAGGATAGTTATCCTTGTTATATAGCAGACTAACTGAAAAGTTTCTATCAACATTATATCCAGAGTTAATTATCGTATTATGCTTATTTATAAGGTCAAGTCCTATAATCGCAGAAGAAACTCTAATAATTAATCCAATTAAAAGGTATATCTCAAACTTCACTGTCCAGGGAGCAGAGATAGCGTATAAAAGCAAAAACTTATCTGTCAGTTCTGAAAGAATACCATAACTAAGAATTCCCAAATCACGAGTTATTATTGGTGGCGGATTTACCACTACTCCATGGGCTTCATCAAACCTCACAGCCTCAAAATCCAAATCCCAGAGAGCGTTATCTCCAACAGCATACAAAAGAGATAAACCAGGAAAGAGCAAACTATACGCTAAAAAAGCAACAGGTGATTTCTCACTAATAGACGAAAGAGGTATAGTTCCTCCTTCTTGTAGGTATATCTCTTGAAGTATTGCTCTCCTAACAAGATGTATATATTCAGGCACTGTTGAAGAAATCTCAACAGCAACGATACTTCTAGAAGCTTTGACATTCGTATAAGGAATTCTAGAAATACTATCAAGTATTGAGTATGAGAAGATATTCCTCTCTATAAGATTCGTATTAGTTGTCATACTAATATTCTGCAAAAAGTTTAAATTCGTATAAACAGACCCTAAAATCCTTTCTGAAAACTCCCTTGGTCTGTTTATATAAACAGTTTCTTTGTATATACACCCACTTACAAACACAGCCAGAAGCAGTATGTTTAAAAAAGAAATTGACTTTAACATAACAAATACCTCTTATATACGATACCCAAGATGTATTATAACATAGCACATATGACAACTTCTGTCATAAGTGAAAAATTTTTTAGGATAAATTAAAAACCTTTACATCTAACAGAAAGCAAAATACCTCCTTGAAAGAGTTAGATTATTCTACTACTTGATTCTTCGTTTTATCTAGCGATAACTGACAAAAGGTGTCATAACAGATGTTTTACAATATTTACAATTATGGAGGTTTTACTATGATAAACAAAATAATAACATTTATTCTTCTAATCTCCACTATTTTGATGTCTGGATGTAGTGTATTGTCCATCATTAACAGACCTCCAGTGATAGATGAGTTCTACCTATCAAAGTATGTCGCTTACACTGGAGAACCTATCAATGCAAGTTTTAAATACAACGACCCTGACGGTGATAATGTATATGTGAGCATCATACTACAAAAAGGTGTGCAAAGCCAATACCTTATTTCAAACACTATGTTACCTTCCACCACTAATGTAACCTATCAATTCTATATATTCTATAGTGGTTCATATGACTTAATACTTGAGTTGGATGACGGGAAAGGTAAAACAGCAAAAACTAACACAGTATCATTATCTGATTCATCAACCTACGATATGACAATT
>JANXAC010000034.1 GCA_025061835.1 Spirochaetota bacterium | reverse complement strand
ACCTCTACCCTCCTCAAACATTACAAATCCTAACACATCTACAATCACCTAACTCCTACCGACACCCTCATCCCTAAATCCCAACCACCTCCCCCACTCCCCTTGAAATGACCTATCACCTCCTAAACCTTGTATCCATCAATATCGTATTGATACCCGTAATCTCCACAATCCCTCTTACCCCCCTTCCCCAAAGGATACTAGTTTGTTAAACCCTATTCGCTAATTTTGGACTTTACTGTAAAAAATCTCTTACTTGACACATTATGAAAATTCTTATTATACTCTACACATGAGATACATACTTAAAAACATTGACTGTCTAGACTGTGCAGTCAAGATAGAGAAAAGTTTGATAAACTCTGGTATAAAAGATGCAAAAGTGGATTTCAAAACATCATCACTTATAACTTCTGAAACAAACCTATCAAAGATAAGAGAAATAGTCAGCAAGGTAGAAGATGAAGTTGTGGTTCTAGAAACAGACGAAGATGACAGAAAAGATAATCATATCTTGAAGGCTTTAATAAACTCTATACCATTCATTCTAACGATAGGATATGGTATCCTAAATACTAACATTCAGATTTCTCCAATACTTGATTACACTATCGTATTCATAATACTCCTCTTTGGTGGTTATAGGACATTCCTGAAAGCGTTTAGGAAAATAAAGAATAGAGACCTATTTGATGAAAATTTCCTAGTTTCGTTGGCGACAATATCCGCAATAGCAATCAACGAAACATTTGAAGGATTACTACTTATAACACTATTCAATATAGGAACGACACTAGAAGAAATAGCAGTAAGTAGAGCGAGAAGTAGAATTCAGAAAAGCATTCAGGACAACTTTAGCAAGGTAAGAATCAAGAAACAGGACGGAGTTGAAGCAATCGTAGATGCGGAGGATGTAGAAGTAGGTGAGATTATACTAGTAAAGCCGGGCGAAAGAATAATACTTGATGGTGAAGTGGTAAAAGGTAGTGCCTTTGTTGATAAATCTGCGATAACAGGAGAACCATTACCACAGAGTGTTTCGGTAGGAGATAAAGTAGTATCTGGGTCTATCAGTCTAGATGGCGTTCTTGAGATAAGAGTTTCTTCAAAATTCAAAGAAACTACACTACACAAGATACTTGAAGAGATTGAAAGCGATACGAATAAAACTAAAACAGAGCGTTTTGTGTCAAGGCTATCAAAGATATACACTCCTTCCGTTATAGTAGTAGGTTTATTTGTTGCATCAGTAATTCCAATAATACTCGGTAGTTATGACTTTAAAGAGTGGATATACAGAGGTCTTGTGATAATAGTAATATCCTGTCCCTGTGCGATAGCCATAAGCGTTCCACTAACATATTTTAGAGCAGTAGGACTTCTAGCAGTAAGAAATATACTCCTTAAGAATACATCTTCTATTGACAAACTTTCAGATGTAAGAGCAATCTTCTTTGACAAAACAGGAACTCTCACAGAAGGAGTTATGAAGGTTAAGAGTATTAGAACAGCGGAAGGCGTATCCGAAGAAGAACTAATTAGTACATCCCTACAACTAGCAAGACAATCTAACCATATCATCTCAAAATCAATAGTCCATAACTTCAAAAACATAAATTCTCCTTACACTACGGTAAAAAGTATCAAAGAGATGCCTGGATATGGAGTTTATGGAATTGTAAATGGTGAAGAAGTAATGATAGGCAACGATAAAATACTCCACAAAAATAATATTCCTCACAACGAATGTGCGAAGGACATAACAGCAGTTTGCGTTGTTAGAAACGGTAAGTATCTCGGTTTTATATCCTTTGATGATACCTTGAGAGAAGAAGCAAAAGATGTTTTCAATGTGTTGAGACAAAACGGAATAGAAGACATATTCATACTCACAGGAGACAATGAAAGAAGCGCTAAGCTAATAGAAGCATCTTTGAAACCTAACAAGGTTTTTTACGAACTATCACCAAAAGACAAATCAACTATCCTAGAAGAATATAAATCAAAATATAAAAAGCCTGTTGCTTATGTAGGAGACGGTATAAACGATAGTATGGTAATGCTAAAGTCTGATGTAGGAATATCATTCAATACACCAGTGAATTCAATACTATTATCCTCTTCAGATGTTATAATAAATAGTCCAAGACTAGAGAGAGTTCTAGAAACATTTCTAATATCCAAAAACACAAGAAAAGTGATTATTCAAAACATTGTTCTATCGCTATCTGTAAAGATAGGTATATCAATTGCTGGAGTTTTCGGGTTCATTCCACTATGGTTAGCAGTCTTATCAGACACTGGACTATCACTTATTACAGTCGCAAACTCGTTGTTTAGAGATTTTTCAAAACATCGTCATAGTCAGGCTCACTAGCAACTTCCTTCACAACTTGCTTGTATTTAACCTTGCCGTTTTCATCAACTACGAATACTACCCTAGCAAGAAGTCCAAGTTCATTAATATAAACACCATACTTTGTAGCAAACTCTCTATCCTTATAGTCAGAGACAGTCTTAACGTTCTGAACATCGTTAGCACCACACCACCTCTTCTGTGCGAAAGGTAAATCCATACTTATCGTCAGTATAACAACATTAGGGTCAAGTTTCTTCGCAATATCATTGAACTTTTTGGTCTCAATATCACAAACTGATGTATCAAGCGAAGGAACAGAAGATATGATAACTTTCTTCCCCCTAAAGTCGGATAACTTCACAGGGTTCAGGTTTGTATCATAAGCAGTAAAGTCAGGAGCAACATCACCAACCTCAACAAAATTCTCCCCAGACAGTGTCAAAGGACTTCCCTTGAATGTTATAACACCTTTCAACTCTTTCATATCAACCTCCAAAAGTTTAAAAATATACTTATCAAATAAAGATTTTTCAAGACTTACTATAGGAAAGGCAACAAATCCAGTTAGACAAAATTCCATCTTCTTCTTACTACTTTCTTGGTTCTAGGCAGTGTTTGTCAATGCGGAATTTGACTTGATACAGGATTTTTTAAGGCTATTGCTTGAAGAATATATCAATTCCAAACACAAAAACTGTGATAGAAAAAGAATACATAAAAACTAATGAGTTCTAGACTTGCGTAAGAAAGATTAAATATTCAAAACAATACCTACAAAACTCATCCTCTAGTAGACAATTTCAGAACTCAATCATACTTTCAAGTGCCCCAGATATTGTAGTATAACTTGAGATTAGTAATAAGACTAACACCACAAGTATAACTACATACGGACTAAACAGGACAATAAACGCAAATGATCTTGAAATATTAAAGATTTTAGAGACACCTATCATTAAATAGTATATCTTTAAACCTAGAGCAACAACAGATAGAAGAGACCCTAACCATCCCACAAGTGCAGATAAAGGTAGGAAGGCTATCACTAGAGCATCAATTATTCCAACGGAGAAGAAAAACCAAAACACTTTAGGTACATCAATTGATGGTTTTCTACCTATTGCCATCAGGAAACCTATCACAAAGATAGCGTATGTAAAGGCAAGTACTACAAAAGTAAAACCTATCCAAAACCCTACATCAATCCTCGCAGAAACCACAACCGAAAAGAATGTTAGCACCAAACCAACTATTCCAAGTCTCTCAATATCAATATCATCATTCAAAACCCTTGTAGTTACCTCCGATGGAGATGTAAAGTAGTTAATAGCGTCATAAACTAGATTTTTTATCATATCAAACTCCTAGTTGTTCATAATATACATAACCTTCGGACTGTTATAACCTAGGACACTAAAACTGTTCATCAGTGACCTTAAAAGTTCCCTTAATATGTTTCTTCTTTCAGGTAGTTTTACATAGTTTATCGTTGGTTCGCCTGTGAGTTCTTTAAGTTTTTCTTCAACTACAGTTTCATCTCCTACAGCATCAATGAGTTTGTAGTTAAGAGCATCTTCTTCTATCATTATTCTACCATCCGCTATCTTGAGTAGTTCTTGTTTCTTCAGTTTTTCACCCCTGTATTTGAGTATTACCTCAACAAACCTATTGTAATAGACATCTACAATCCTCTGAATGATCTTTCTCTCGCTTTCAGAAACATTTCTGTATGGTGATAGGATATCTTTGTATTCACCGCTTTTGAAGACATAAGGTTCAACGCCTATTTTCTCAAGTAGTCCCTTGATATTCAAGGATTGAACTATAACACCTATATTACCAATTATTGTTCCTCTTGATGCTACTATAAGGTCTGCTGGAGCGGATACATAATAACCACCAGATACTGCTAGTTCTCTCATAAAAACTACTATTTTCTTACCTTTACTCCTTGCGTAATCAAGAGCAGATACTACTGTTTCAGCAGCACTAACACTACTACCAGGGCTCGTCACATCAATCCTTATGGCTTTTATATTAGGAGTGTCAGCAAATGTCTTTATCTTTTGTGCTATATCTTTCGCACTTACAAAGTCAACATTCAAACCATCATCTTCAGATACTATAACCCCCCTTATCTCAATAAGACCTACATTACCTACGAGAGCAGACACTCCCGCTGTCAAAACCTGACTCTTCCTTGACTCAAGCGAAACAAGAATTATCCCAATTACAATATTCACAACAAGAAGAATCGGAATAATGACAACCAACACATCTTTGAGTTTATCTGACATATCAATCTCCTCTACCTAATTTTATGTTCAAAACACAAATGCTTTCAAACTAACCTTTGATCACACAACAAATTCTAAACTTCAAAAGTAGTTTCTACCTTCTTTGTAGTTAAAGATTGAACAAATAACCCTCCTGACAAACGTTTAAGAAGTCTGATATGAAGTAAAATTTTAGGACTAACAAAACGTTATTAGAACCTTAATGAAGTCTCAACTAATCGTTCAACAAACTGGTCGTGAAGGAACTTGAGTTCTTTCAACTTTGCTTCTATCTGTTCTACCTCGTATTCTTTGAATAACTTCTCTATACGATCCATTATCTCCAGTATCTCCCTGTATAGATCGCTATCATTCTCTTTTATAGTATTTATTTTTTCTAGGATGGATGATGATATTATGTTATACTTACTTCTCAAGATACCTATTCTTCTTATTTCTTCGTCTCTTGCTTTATTTTTCTCACTTTCCTGTATTATCCTACTCACTTCTTCATCACTCAAGATTACTCTATCTTTTATTTCTATCTTCTGGGAAGCAGATGTTGTTAGGTCAATCGCTGAAACACTCAATATACCATCAATGTCTATCTCAAACTTTACTTCAATTCTTGGTTCTCCTTTCTTTGCTTTTCTTATGCCAGTGAGTTCAAACTTACCGAGTGATATGTTGTCCTTCGCAAGTGATCGCTCACCTTGGAGTATATGTATCTCAACAGATTCTTGATTGTCAGAGATAGTAGTAAATATTCTACTTGCTGCCGTTGGTATAGGTGTGTTTCTTGGAATGATTGGAACAAATATTCCTCCTTCTATCTCAACACCCAGAGACAATGGTGTTACATCTACTAATGCGATGCCTTTGACTTCACCTCCGACTATTCCAGCCTGTATTCCCGCACCCATCGCAACAACTTCTTCAGGTGAGACACTACTCTCAGCCCTTATACCCAGAAAAGCCTCAACTCTTCTTCTAACATAAGGTATCCTTGAAGAACCACCAACCATGAGTAGATGGTGTATATCCTCCTTCTTGAGACCAGCATCCTTTATAGTCCTATCAAGTAGTTCTATAGTAGTCTCAATGTACGGCGATATTATTTTCTCAAACTGTTCTCTAGTCAGTGTAAATGTGAGATGTTTTATGCTATTCTCTGTAGCACTCACAAATGGCACTATCACTTCTACAACTTCTTCGTCAGAAAGGTTTATCTTTGCTTTCTCAACCTCTTCATATAGCTTCTGTAGGATAACTCTATCACTTGATATATCAATTCCTTCTTTTTTCTTATACTCTTCAATGATAAGTTCTGCGATTGCTCTGTCAAAATCCTCACCACCTAGCGTGTTATTCCCAGAAGTTGCTAATACTTCAAAAACTCCATCACTCATATTAAGTATTGATACATCAAACGTTCCACCACCAAGGTCATAAACTACGATATTTCGCTCACCACTCAACTTTGAGATACCATAAGCAATCGCAGCAGCGGTAGGTTCGTTTATAATCCTAACCACATTCAATCCCGCTAATTTGCAAGCATTCTTGATAGCATTCCTCTGTAGGTCAGAAAAATAGGCAGGAACAGTTATCACAATATCCCTTACTACATCGTTCAGATGGTATTCAGCAATCTCCTTAAGTTTAGTAAGTATAAAACTAGCAATTTCCTCTGGAGAGTATTCCTTATCGTTGATTACAAACCTGTGATCACTGCCAAGATATCTCTTTACAGACTTTACAACATTGTTCGTATCAAGGAACAATCTACTCTTCGCAACATCACCGATAACCACATTACCATCAGGTAGAAAAGCGACAACTGAAGGAAAAGTCTTCCTACCTCTTCTGTCAGTAATTATCTTGACTTCGCCGTTGTCATAGTATGCAATAGCACATTTAGTAGTTCCAAAATCAATACCCACCATCATAGAATCAAACCTCTATCTATTTTTCGGATAAGAAGACAAAACCTAAAGTAGTTAAGAATGAGTTAAAAGTGAAATATTAAACTGAATGAATAGCAAATACTCAAGACCACAACATCATCAAAATAATTTCACAGAACTTCCTGAAACCCACCTTCATTAAACTAAACTGCAATACTCACACCAGACAAATATAAAGAACCAAAACCATTCCACATAAATTACTTTCATTCTACTAGAACTTTATAACATAATTGATATCCAATTTATGAACCTAGAATGTCTGGAGGCTTGATGAAAGAGAAATACGCAATTATAAGCGTCTATGATAAGGAAGGAATAATCGGTTTCGCTAAAAGTCTAGTAGAGTTAGGATACAAGATTATATCCTCGTCTGGAACATACAAACTACTCAAGGAGAACAGTATAGATGTTATTGAAGTTTCATCAATCACAAATTTTCCTGAAATACTTGAAGGCAGAGTGAAAACACTACATCCTCTCATACACGGCGGAATACTCTATAGAAACAAAGAAGATCACCTCAAGCAAGTCTCCGAAATTGACATTCCAAATATTGAAATTGTAGTTGTCAATCTATACCCATTTGAGCAAACAGTGTCTTCAACACAAGACCTTGAGAAGATAGTAGAAAACATTGACATTGGGGGACCCACACTCGTAAGAGCAGGAGCAAAGAATTTTGAAAGAGTCTTGGTAGTCGTGGATAAGAATGATTATAATCTTGTTATTGAAAAACTGAAAAACGGAGGCAATAACAGAGAGTTTCGCTTGATACTAGCTAGCAAGGCTTTCAATTATATAGCAAGTTATGATAGCATCATAGCAAGTTTCTTCAACAGTTTAACATCCTCGCAATTTCCTTCGGAAACTGGAATACCTATAAGAAAGGTTCTTGACTTAAGGTATGGTGAAAACCCTCACCAAAATGCCTCAGCTTATACAATACCTCTCAAAAGTCATTCAAACTCAATACTAACAAGTTCAATACTCTGGGGTAAAGAACTCTCATACAACAACATTCTTGATGCTGATGTTGCTCTGGATATGATAAGAGAGTTTAGTAATGAAAACTTCTGTTGTATCATAAAACATAACACACCTTGTGGTGCTAGTATAGGCAATACACTACTTGAGGCTTACAAGAATGCTTTTGAGTGTGACCCTATATCTGCTTTCGGTGGAATAATAGGTTTTTCAAAAAGTGTCTCAAAGGAAGTTTCAGAAGAAGTTGTAAAAACTTTCTACGAAGTTATAGTTGCACCAGATTACGATGAAGAAGCACTGGAAATCCTTAAGACCAAGAAAAACTTAAGGATAATCAAGGTAGGTAATCTTATTCTATGTAGTCAGGATGTTGAGATAAGAAGCGTAAATGGAGGTATCCTAGTTCAAAGCAAGGATCTGTCTTCAGAAGATATATCAAAATGTAGTATTCTAACTGAAAGGAAACCAACAAATGATGAATTAAGAGACCTTGATTTTGCTTGGAGAGTTGTAAAGTTTGTTAAATCAAATGCTATTGTTTTGGTTAAAAACCTTATGGCAATCGGTATAGGTGGAGGCCAAACTTCAAGAGTAGATGCTGTTAAGATTGCTATTCAGAAAGCAAAAGAGAGAAATTTCTGTCTGATTGGTTCGGTATGTGCCTCAGATGCGTTTTTCCCGTTCAAAGATAGCGTTGAGATATTAGCAAAAGAAGGTATAACAGCAATTGTCCAACCGGGTGGTTCAGTAAGAGACAATGAATCAATAGAAGAAGCAAACAGAAACAATGTAGCAATGGTTTTCACTGGTGTCAGACACTTCAAACACTAGAAGTTTTTTTCTAACTTTCTACATTCATCACTCGTAGATAGAAGACCCCCCTTTATAAAAACTCTTGATAACCCTATCACTCAACAAGGGTTATTCCTTTTGTGAATTTTATCTCCTTTACTCTAAACTTGTTCAGTTCCTCACCCAGAACCTTGAGACTCTCTACAACTTCAGG
>JANXAC010000033.1 GCA_025061835.1 Spirochaetota bacterium | reverse complement strand
AGCAAGAGGTGTGATATACTAAAAATATCCATCTCCATAACCTTAAACTATTTTATGAAGCATCTATCAAAAAATTTTAGACTTTATTGCCTGACTGATGAAAAGCGAGATCTTCTCGTAGATATGGTATTTTATCTTGGCATCGTAAAGCCCCTTGTTTGATTATATTCCTCTATAAACTTATCTATGCCATTTGCTAAAGATTTAGCAAACGAAGAAATATACTCCTTTGATGAAATTATTCTTGATTCGTCAGGGTTGGATATATATCCTATTTCAAGAAGAATTGAAGGTATTGGGATATATTTTATCACATAGAAAGGAGCTCCCTTCACAACAGGAGAAAATGTATTCATGGACCTTGATATGTTTTCACTTAATATCCTGCTCTCTTCCATCAGTGCAACACTTCTTATCTTTCCGATTACTTTCTCAAGTTCGCTAACCTGTCTTACCTCTTCTTTAGGTATGAACGAATTTTCAAAAACCAAAACCTCCCTAGCATTATCATCAACTGCCTGGTCGCTAACATAATATATCTCAAAACCTCTTTTACTCTTTATTGGAGACGCATTCTGATGAACACTTATGAATATTCCATATCCTTGAGTTCTCTTAAGTAGGTTATTAGCTATTTTTACTCTCTGTTCAAGTGTAAGATAGGTATCGGAATTTCTTGTTAGGACAATATCTATACCCCTTTGGTGTAGAATACTAGTAAGTTCTGCGGCAATTGCTCTTGCATAAGTTAAATTGAGTTCTTTTTCTTTAAAACCATTATGAATAGCACCGGGGTCCTTACCACCATGCCCGGCATCTATTATGATGAATTTTATAGGTGTGAAATTAGTAGGTATTTCCGATAGAGTTGTCATATCAGTTCTAAAATTTGTTTGAGTAGAAACTCTGTTAGTATTTTCTATAGTTGTTGAAGATGACTGTTGTGTCCTGGCAGTTGAAAAGTTGATTATCCTACATTCTATCTTGAGGAATGATACTATGCTATCAACTACACTCAAAGGTAGGTAGTAGTTATAATTACTCCTAATCAATCCACCAAGGAATGGCATCACAAAATTTGAGTTTAGAATATAGAACTCTCTATCCTCAAAAAATTCAATAACATTGGTTGAGAATCTAACAACGATCTTTGATCTGTAAGGATCATACTCAAGTTTTCCTTTGAGTGTTTCTGCGAATGAGAATATTTCAATTACATTGTTCGTAAGGTAGAATGTATTTGAAAACGATGGGGAGAATGTGCCAAATACTAGAAGAATTATGAAAAGCAATCTCAAAAACATACAGTTATTCTAAAAGATGTCTAACATCTATTATAAAGTTTGAATAATAACTGATGTTGTTCAGAAGGTATTACTGTTTTCATTGAATTGTTGTGTAGCCTAGAATTTCTAACCTACAGTTCCAAATCATTCATAATCTATGGCTCCAAGAGGTTATGTATGAATTCATTGTTCAAGATGTTCTATATAATACTCATATCCATATTGTGTTTAGGTGGGTATAGTCAAGTAACACAACTAAAATACTACTTTTCTGTTCTAGGAATAAGGTCTGGTGAGGCAATTATAAAGGTTCAACAAACTACTACAAATATCATAATAACTTCAAAAATTAAGACATATCCGGGGATTGGGGTTTTCGTAAGTGTTGACGATACTGTTAGATCTTATATTGATAAAAACACACTAAAAACCATAAGAAGAGATACCATAAGTTTAGGTGGTTCATTTAAGGATACTAACTCTGCAGTCTTTGACCGAACTAATAACTTGATAGTAATAGATAGTGTCAAGTTTGGCAGGATTGAGATATACAACACTAACGATATTATAAACGATCTGGCAACTGAAGTTTATAGGAGAACTCTAGGTACTAACATACATAAGCAATTTGAGGTTGCGTTTCTAGAGGTAACGAACGCTAGGTTTATTACTCTCTCAAACCAAACTGGATACATGTTCTTGATAAAAGAGGTAAATGATAGTTTTGTTGAATTCACTAATATGAACAATTATTTGGTTCTTAATAAAGCGAGCATACCTGTTTTTTATGTCTTCCCATTCGGTAACATAAGTTTGTATGTGGAACTTGCTAGTATTGGTTTTGCTAAGTAGTCTATGGTAATAGTTGAAGTAAAGAACTTATACAAGTCTTATCCTAATGTTGTAGCATTAAAGAATGTAAGTGTGAGTATAAATAGAGGGGAGTGTGTTGGCTTTCTAGGTCCTAATGGTGCTGGTAAAACAACTCTTGTGAAGGCTATTATAGGTCTTGTTAAGGTTGATAGAGGTGATATAACTGTTATGGGACTTCCTGTGAAGACAAGACTTAAGGAAATAAAAAGATACATAGGTGTAGCACCTCAAGAGAATAGTCTTGACGGTGATGTTTCAGTGCTTGACAATCTAATACTTTTTGGTGAATTGTTTGGAATATCAACAAATGTCTTAAAAGAGAGAGCAATTAAACTACTAGAAGAACTTGAGATGATAGAGAAAATTAACGAAGAGGTAGAACATCTTTCAGGTGGAATGAAGAGAAAACTTATGATAGCTAGGGCATTGATAAACGACCCTGACATAGTTATACTAGATGAGCCTACTGTAGGACTGGACCCTGAGATAAGAAAGAATATTTGGGATAAAATAGTTTCTCTAAAGGAGAGAGGTAAAACAATAATTTTAACAACTCACTACCTTGATGAAGCACAGTCACTGTGTGATAGAATTTTTATCATGAATAGAGGAGAGATAATAGAGAGTGGTGATCCTGAAACTCTCATAAAAAAATATCTACCTAAATACACCGTTGAGATATACCCGAAAGTTAATATTCCAGAAAAAATTCAGAATATCAAGAAAATAGAGTTTGAAAACCATTTACTTATCTTCACAGACACTCCATCGGATGTTAAGTCTCTATTTGGCGACAAGGATATAAGAAAGTTCAATATTAGGAACTCAAACCTTGAAGATCTGTTTTTCATACTCACTGGTAAAGGTTTTGATAATGACTTGGATAAGTCTAATTCGGGGGAGTTATGGAATGGGTAGTTATACTGAAAAGAAACTTTATCGCTTGGAGCAAGACTTGGTACAGTGTAATATTTAGCTCTCTAGAGATACTAATATTCATACTGGGTTTTGGAATTGGTCTTAATACGATAGTCGGTGAGGTGAATGGTGTGAAATACATTGATTTTATCCTACCTAGCGTAGTTATCATACCTTCTATGAATAATGGATTTTTTGAGACAACCTATAACTCATTCTCAAAGATGTATTATAGAAAGATGTTTCATGCTTACTTAAACACACCAGCGGGAGTGATTGATATATATCTCGGGGAATTGCTTTGGGCAGTGATAAGGGGGCTTATATCTTCAGCGATAAGTATTATAATGCTATCTATTTCTGGTCTTGTTGAGATTTCTCTTATCAAGATACTAACTCTATTTGCCCTTTCTGCACTTGTGGGAATATGTTTTAGTAGTCTCGGATTGCTTCTAACTGCTATTGCGCCTTCTATCAACTTCTTTGACTACTTTTTCTATGTTTACATAAGTCCTATTATGTTTCTTTCAGGAACATTCTTCCCTTTAGATGTATTTCCAGATGTGTTTGAAGGTATTGCGTTTGCAGTTTCTCCTTTATACCATGGGCTTGAGATGTTTAGAAATGGTGGTGTAAACCTTGCTAACTTGGTTTATTTAATAATATTTACGGTAGTTTTAGTAGTAGCAGGTATCAAGGCACTAAATAGGAGACTAATAGATTGATTTGAGTAGTATCTTGATTAACAATAAAGTTCATTGAATTCAGTTTCGGATTTGGACTTTATGGAGTAGTGAATTAAGAGAGTTTAATCTAGGTTTTTGTTTGTATTTCTTTATAGTAAATAGGTAATACCTCAAGATAGTTTGAAAATTCACTTTTGTTGGTTTTTTCAAGGACCAGATTTAATATCATATCCGTAGGTAGATAGTCAAAATTTAGAGTTATTAGACCGACTCTTTCAACCATATCTCTACAACCTATAGAAACGATCAAGTCTTCCATTTTCAAGACTTGCATTATCTCATCCTCTCCGACTAGTTCCAAAGTCTCAATATCTGGACGCTTGACAAGGAATTTATTTGCTCTACCATCAAACAAAATTACCGGTTTCTTGAAAGGAAAATTTTTGTAGACTACTTCAATTAGGGAGAATGAAACTATTTTTGCGCCAGTAGTTTGTGAGATTGTTCTTGCAACTGAGACAGCATTTCTAACTGATGTGAAAGGGCCTGGACCAATGGAAACTGCAACAACATCTATTTTTTTGTTTTCAATTTCCCCTTTAGAAAACAAACTCTCAAGTTCTATCCAAAAGTTGGAAGAGGAGTTGTACTTTGACATAAAAGAATTTGAGTGAAAACTATTTTCATCAATAAGAGCAATAGAAAAAGCCCTAAGATAGGAGGTATCAATGAGGAGTATTTTCATAACTTAAGGTTCTTCATTTTATCGTTTATACTGTCTATGAAGTTTTTTATGTTTTGAAGGGGAGGAATATTTTTGTCCTTTGAGTTACCTAATAGGAATGCTAGACCTCCGACGATGAGGAGCAGTATGAAGACTCCAAATCCAAGGAATATTATAATCAATACCGACAGCACCGCTATGGTAGTATAAATTAAGCCCCATAAATTATTAGAAACGAAGTTTCTCAGTTCGGAGTTTATATTACTTTTCTGTTCCGTTGTTGTATTGTTTCTTTTTCTCATAACTTTCACATACTGAAGTTCTCAAGAAATCTAGTTGTGTGTGTTCCGCTTAAGAATACAGGGTGTTCTAGAACTTTTGAGTGGAATGGTATAGTTGTTGGTATTCCTTCAATCGTGAATTCACTTAATGCACGTTTGGCTCTGTTTATCACTTCATTTCTATTTTTACCCCAGACTATAAGTTTAGCAACCATAGAGTCGTAATACATAGGTATTTCGTAGCCTTGATAGATATGTGTATCAACTCTTACTCCGTATCCTCCGGGTAAGTGTAAAACCTTTATCTGACCTGGTGAAGGTCTAAATTCATTGAAAGGATCTTCTGCGTTTATTCTAAACTCCATAGCATGTCCGTTCATCTTTATATCCTCTTGCTTTACAGACAACTTCTCTCCAAGACAGACCAACATCTGTTCTCTAATCAGATCATATCCAGTAACTTCTTCTGTAACAGGGTGTTCAACCTGTATTCTTGTATTGACTTCCATAAAATAGAAGTTACCATCCTGATCCATAATAAACTCCATCGTCCCTGCACCAACGTATCCAATTGAACTTACAGCGTGTGTTACAATACTTGATATTTTTTGTCTTTGTTCTTCAGTGATGGTAGGACCAGGTGCCTCTTCTATCAGTTTCTGGTGTTTTCTCTGTATTGAGCAATCTCTCTCACCAAAGGATACTGCGTTTCCATATTTATCGCCGATGAACTGTATCTCTATGTGTTTTGGATTTTGAACATACTTTTCAATATACACACCTGGGTTACCGAATGCTGCTTGAGCCTCGGCTTGCGTAAGTGGTAGGAGTTTCTTAAGGTCATCCGCAGAGTAGCATATTCTCATACCTTTACCACCGCCTCCAGCAGTGGCTTTTATTATCACTGGGTAGCCTATACTTCGAGCAACTTCTAGTGCTTCATCAACATTGCTTATTACACCTTCACTACCTGGAACAGTAGGAACGTTGAACTTCTTCATCGTGTTTTTCGCAGTTGATTTATCACCCATCAGTGATATAACCTCTGGTGAAGGGCCTAGAAATGTGATACCATGATTTTTGCATATTTCCGAAAATTTTGCGTTTTCAGACAAAAATCCATACCCAGGGTGTATAGCATTAGCACCTAGTATAGTCGCCGCACTTATTAGACTCGGTATGTTTAAGTATGAATCCTTACTGTAAGGACCTCCTATACATATGTCCTCGTCTGCAAGTTTTCTGTGTAATGAGTCTTTGTCTGCTTCGGAATAGACGGCTACTGTCTTAAAGCCCAACTCCTTGCAGGTTCTTATGACCCTAACAGCAATCTCACCTCTATTGGCTATCAAGACTTTCATCTCAACACCTCCAACATACTAACAATTTCTAGTTTGCAACATCACTCAAAAGACTAATCTATTATAAAAGTCATCAGTCTTACGATTCTAGATAATTTCAAACTTGAATCATTTAAATCTAGAATTGAAGAAATAAAACATAGCATTAATGGGTTTTATAAAGTTTGCTTTAGGAGTTGGGAGTCTATTAGGTCATAATTAAGTTGAATAAGGAAAAATTTTACAAATAAAATTTTGTTTGAAAAATTTATTTATGGTTGACACTTTGAGATTGATTGGCAACACTCCACTTTTGAGGATTGAGCCTTGGTATAGAGAAATAAGTAGAAATGTTGAAATATACGCGAAACTGGAGTTTTTCAACCCTGGTGGTTCTGTCAAGGACAGACCAGCGTATTTCATAATATCGGACTTGGAGAAGCGAGGAGTAATTACCAAAGATAAAATACTCATAGACGCCACTTCTGGTAATACTGGTATCGCTTATGCTATGATATGTTCAATTAAGGGCTATCCAATAACACTAGTCGTTCCCGCTAACGCTAGTGAGGAGAGAAAGAAAATCCTTAAGATGCTAGGTGCTAATGTTATATATTCTGACCCACTTGAGGGAACCGATGGTTCTCAAGATGTAGTTGAGGAGATTGTTAGGAAAAATCCTGATAAATACATACTACTTGATCAATACAACAACAAAAATAACTATCTTGCGCACTATAATACTACTGCAGTTGAAATAATATCTCAAACGAGAGGAAGGATAACTCACTTTGTAAGTTCGGTTGGAACTAGTGGGACCTTTGTTGGAACATCAAAGCGACTGAAGGAATTTAATCCTTTTATAAGGACCTACACTGTTGAACCTGATTCAGAATATCATGGCATTGAAGGTGTTAAGCACCTTGCGTCATCAAAGGTTCCCGGTATATTTGACCATTCACTAGTTGATGGTAAGTTTTTTGTTTCTACTGAGAATGCTTACAGTATGGTTAGAGAGTTTTCAAGAAGGTATGGTCTTATCATAGGTCCTTCGTCAGGAATGAATTTATGCGCTGCTTTTGAGTTAGCAAAAACATTAGACAGTGGAGTTATTGTCACTGTGTTTCCAGATTCAATAAGTAGGTATTTCAGCAATCATGCTTTGTGGAATTGGTAGGAGGATTTTATGAAGGTCAAGAGAGAAGTATATGAAAAGATGATAGAGATAACAAGAAAGCATATACCTTATGAGGCTTGTGGTGTTCTTTCAGGACTAGGTGATACGGTTGATGAGGTTATAGAGATGGAGAACATAGCAAAGAGTGAGACATTTTTTGAGATGGATCCAGTTCAACTTATGAATGTCCTTGATGATATTGATAACAAAGGAAAGGATTTCATAGGTGTTTTTCACTCTCATCCTATTACAAACCCATACCCATCCAAAACAGACCTTGAGAGAAATGAAATAATAGACCATGTGATTTTCGTGATAACATCCTTGAGAAACGGAACTCCAGAACTCAAGGCTTATACAATAAAGGATAAAGTCGTAAAGGAAGTTGAAATAAACGTTATTGATTAAGAAAATCAATCCAGCAAAGTATAGAATCTCATTAATAACTTTCAAAGTTTTGTAAAGAAACTAAAGGTAGTATAGTTTAATATTTGAAGTATTATTTCTGAATATCAAATATAACAGGTTCTAATCTCCGTAGAAGCGCAAGCAAGAGTATGGAATTTGATTGCTAAACACTTTTTTGCTACTTAAACCTTTGGTTCAGTATAGTACTTGTTAGCCTTGAAGACTTAATTTATTCAAAACCCCTATCAGGAAGAGAATTTTCTCGGTTCTTGCAGAGACTATGGGGAAAGGAAAGAATTACATCTAATTCTTAGTTTTGAAAGTAGTAGTTTTGTTTGCTTTAGGTATCACTGTGAGTGTTTAGTAGTTTCTTAATTTAACCAATCCTCTAGAGAGCAAAGTGAGTATATATCCTGCTCCAAGTAAGATAGTTATAGTTACACCTGTTGGTATGTCTAGTTCAAAACTTATGAACAAGCCTAGTAATTGTGATAGCATAGCGATGAGTATTGAGGATAATATTATCGCTGAAATTCTCTTTGAGAACATATTTGAGATTGCTGAAGGTAGAGTAATCAGTGCTATTGCAAGGATTGTTCCCACAATCTTTACCATTAAGAATACCGTTAGCGATATAAGTAGTATCAGTATAGTTAATAAGAGTTTAGGATTGATACCCCTTGTGATTGAGAAGTCTTTGTCAAAACTTACCAGTACAAGTTGGTGGAAGAATAGTGAAACCACAGTTAGGACTACTAGAGATATTAATACCACATACCATACATCCTCTACTGATACGAGTAAGATGTTACCAAATAGATAACTTGAAAGGTCAGTGTAGCGCGGTGTGAAGTAAGCGAATATTATACCAATAGACATTCCTATTATCCATACAGCACTTATTGCTGTATCAACTCTCTCTCTTCCCCAGAGATAAAAGAGAGATATTATAAGTCCAGAAAGTGTAGCAAATATTAAGCCTCCAAGCGAGGGAGTAATCAAACTTGTTTCAAAGACGGTGCTCAAGTATATTGCAATGCCGATACCTCCCAGAACAGAATGACTTATAGCACCTGCTATATAACTCATCCTATTGACTACGACGAAAGTCCCTACAATCCCAATCGGAATGCTAGAAATTATGGATAGAACGATAGTGTTCCTGATGAAAGAAAAGTTTTGGTCAAAGATAGTAGAAAAAAATTCCATAAACTATTCTCCATGGATAACTTTTTTATCTGTTTTTGAATGTCCGAAGAGTAATGCCAAAGCCTCATCTGGTCTAGAATTGTGTTCTACTATACTACCATTATTCACGCAGAATGTTCTGTCAGTAAGATTATTGACGAATCCCGTGTCGTGCGTTATGACAATAATAGTTCTACTTCCTTTTAGTTCTGATAGTATTTCAAATATTACTCCCTCTCCCTTCACATCTATATTTGAGGAAGGTTCATCAAGTATAAGTATAGGAGGAGATGAAACTAACGCTCTTGCTAGCAAGGTCTTCTGTTGCTGTCCTCCAGAAAGTGAGAAGAAATGTTGTTTTCTTAAGTTGTATAAGCCAAACCTTTTTAAGATCTCTTCTACTCTCTTTCTATCAGGGTTTGATACAATTCCTAGAGGTCTAACGAGTCCTCCTATAACTACTTCTTCAACGCTTATTGGAAACTGAACATCAAAATTACCAACCTGTGGAATATATCCAAAGAAACCGCTAAATCTCATTGGTTCTAGTCCATATACCTTTATATTCCCACTATTTGGTTTTAGAATGCCTAGAATGAGTTTAACGAAAGTTGTCTTACCTGTACCGTTAGGTCCTACAACTGTGATAAATTCACTTTCGTAAATCTTAAGACTAACTTCGTTTAGTATGTTGTTGTTCTTGTCATATCCGAAACTTACTCTATCAAACTCTACTGCTACTTTCATCTTTCTAATTATAACTCTCTCTTATGAGAATAGCAATCTTCCTCATATTCTCTATATACTCGTAATCAACATGGTCAATTTCAACAACTTTACCTCCTATTTCATTTGCTATTATTCTGGCACTATTTTGCGAGAACACAGGTTGCGTAAAGACAATTTTAATGTTGTTTCTCTTTGCTTCTTCTATTATCATACGCAATTCCTTTGGTGTTGGTTCTTTTCCCTCTTGTTCTATCGCTATTTCATAAACGTCGTAATCTCTCTCAAAATATCTGAATGTGGAGTGAAAAACCATAAACTTTTTACCTCTCACAGGTTCAAGTATCTGCTTGAGTTCTTGGTGAAGTTTGTCAAGGTCTTCCAGTAATTTTTGATAGTTCTTTTGGTAAAAATCCTTGTTCTGTGGGTCAATCCTCACAACTTCCTCATACACATTTTTTGCTACTATTTTCATATTCAACGGAGATGTCCATATATGCGGGTCAAATCTTCCATGGTGATGATGAGAAGAATGGTGATGTCTATGCCTGTATCTCAATTTATAGACGCCAGCGGATACATCAACAATCCTCAAGTTAGGAAAAGTTCCTCTGACTTTATCAAGTATATTCTTTTCGGCATCACCAAAACTCAAGGAGAAATATACACTAGCCTCGCCTATTTTCTTTAAAAGCGACGGAGTGATCTCAAATGTGTGGTAATCTCTACCTTTATCTACAACTGATATTACTTCAAACTTATCTCCAACAATCTTATCAACAACCCACTTTTGAGGTAGTATGGTAGTGAATATAACTTTCTTCGTTTCAGAAAATACTTGCGGAGAAATAAGAATAGTTAGAAGTATCAAAATTAGCTTCATTAGCCTCTCCATAACGTTCCCCTAAATCCATATCCTATGGACTAGGATTATGAATGACAACACCTACGGATACAAGTTAGAGTTTTATTGAGAGTAACTTAAAAAGTTAATTCGGTAAGAGATAACATTGGAAAGTATTCTTCAAGACTACGAGTATCCATACATTCCTTGAACAGCTATGCGATTTCTATTGAAACTCTATCTTGAATGTAGTATAATTCATACATCAAGGAGGGTAGCCTATGAGAGTTATAGTGATGGTAATGTTAACAATTCTATCAGTAGTTCTAACGGGCTGTGTACCTACGCTTATTATTCCATCAATGTCACAAGTTTATCACAAGGACAATGTTTATATTGGTGCTTCAATAGGTTATCCAGCGGTCACACAAGTTGAAGCGAATGTTTGGGTCTCAAAACAACCAGATATTGATATTGGAATATCTGGTGCTAGATATAGTGAAACTAGTTATAGTATTATATCGTTTAGTCCATATGTAAGATATTGGATA
>JANXAC010000032.1 GCA_025061835.1 Spirochaetota bacterium | reverse complement strand
AGGTGAAGTTAAAGTTGCACAAGGAGTATATACTCCTGGCAGTGGTTTGAATTCAAGTGATACAGGTTTCTCCATCACAACTAACGGACTTAAGGTCATAGGTGGATGGAATAGTGATTTTAGTTCAGTAGTTGGATATAGTGAGCTTGATGGTAACAATAACTTGTATCATATAGTTGTTATAGACGGTGTTGCTAATGCTCAGTTGAAAAACTTCGTTATAAGAAGAGGTTCTGCTAACGGCGGTGTCGCTAGTCAGACTAAAGGTGGGGGTATATACATCAAGAATTCATCTAGTTTGTTGATAGAAAATATAGTAGTTTCTAACAACACTGCTCAGTATGGTGGTGCTGGAATATTTCTAGAGAAGTCCTCGGGTAACACTCTTGTGAATATTACTCTTACTTCTAACTCAGCTATTAGTTATGGTGGTGCTATACATCTTGATGACTCTGATAACAACACAATTAATACTACAATATTGAATAATCTAGCAAGCTATGGTGCCGGGATTTACCTTACTGCTAACTCGTCAGGTAATTCCATATCAGGTGTTATAAGGAATAACAATTCTACTCAAAACGGCGGTGGTATTTATAATTGGAACTCACCTAATACTAGGATAGAAGGATCTATAATAAACAACAACGCACTCAACGGAGGTGCTATTTATATTCTCAATTCAGCAAATATTTCAATATTGAACAGTGTTATAACGAACAACTCATCAACCGGGTCAAAATCTGTAATACATCTTGAGAATAATGGAAATATAACAGGTCTTGTAATATCAAACTGTATTATCGGTAGCATTAGTGATACTGATTATATAGGTATACTTGAGGGTGGTACTTCTGATACTACTGGACATGTTCTTGCGGCTAATAAGTTTGTGACAAACAAGTTAAGGTATCTTTATAGAGAATATACAGGTAGTAGGTTGATAACTAACTTACCAGCAGATTGGATTAACATTAATAATACATCATTACTTGATACAGCATCTGGTTCAGATAACAACACAGTAGTTAGTTTCTAGGTTGTAATTCATGGCAAATGTATAATAAGATTAAAGCGTGTTAGATGAGAAGGAATTTGAAAACCATATAAAGGATAGAATAAAAGCCTCCTCAAACATAATGTCTGAAATAATACTGGGGGGACAGGATGGTCTTGTCAATACGCTAGGAGTTCTACTTGGAATCAGTGCTGCGACGAGTGATATAAGAATAATTCTAGCAGGTGCTCTTGCTGCTGCGTTTGCTGAAAGCATATCTATGGCTGCGGTTGCTTATACATCCAAACAGACAGAGTATGAAAACTACCTTTCAGAATTAAAAAGAGAAAGGGAAGACATAAAAAAGATGCCAGATATTGAAAAAGAGGAGATAAGAAGAATTTTCAAGAAATGGGGCGTATCCGACGAAGATACAGAGACTATGGTTAATATAATATCAAGAAACGAAGATGCTTGGGTTGAAATAATGATGGCTCACGAACTTGAGCTTGGTAAGGTTTCAAATGAAAAACCTATTAAGTTTGCTATTACAGTTGGTTTGTCTGCTCTAATAGGTTCATTTATTCCTGTAATGCCTATATTCATAGTTACACCTAACTATTTATGGATTGCTTCTTTGCTGGTGTCGGCACTGGTTCTTCTTGTGATTGGTTACATCAAGACCAAGATGACTATTGGGAGTCCTTTCAAAGGTGCGCTAAAACTTATGTTGATTGGAATACTATCCGCGATAGCAGGATACTTGATTGGTTATCTGATAGGGGGCGGCGTTGGATGATTACTTCAAATACAAACCTCTACTGTGTTATTGGTAACCCTATAAAACACTCAAAATCTCCTATCATACACAACTTCATCTTTGAGAAGATTGGAGTTGATGCAGTGTATCTCGCTTTTGAGATTAAGAATTTACAAGTATTCTTTGATTTCGTAAGAGATGTCGGCGTCAAAGGAGTAAGTATTACAATACCTCATAAGTTAGGTGCTACTAAACTTGTTGATAAACTTGATGAATTTTCTTCCAAAATTGGTGCTATAAATACTATCAAAAATGATAATGGAATTCTAATAGGCTATAATACTGATGTTCAAGGTGTTGTAAAGTCTTTTGAGACGCGAGGGATAAATACTCTTGAGAATAAGACTGCACTTTTAATAGGTAATGGCGGAGTTGCGAAGAGTGTTGCTTGGGCTTTTTGGACTATGAAGGTTGGTAGGATTATCGTTGCCGGTAGAAATACAGAAAAGTTAGTAGATTTCGCTAATGAAGTGAAGAAATACTTTAGTGAAGTTGAAGTGATAACTCTGGATAGAATTAATGATGTTATAAAGAGAGTTGATGTAATATCAAACTGCACGCCTGTTGGGATGTTTCCAAATGTTGATGAGACACCTATAGATTTGACATTAGTTTCTGAAGAGCATATAGTTTTTGATACGATCTACAATCCTATTGATACAAAATTAATAACTCATTCAAGAAACATAGGTGCTAGGACTGTTTATGGTATTGATATGTTTGTTTTTCAAGCACTTGAGCAAGATAGGATATGGTTTGACAATCCTCAAGTTTATTCCTTCAAAGATGCCGTTATAAACCTTTTAAATCACTCTTACTGAAGACCTCTGCGGTGAATACATATATCTCTGTGTCTTCTTTTCTGTAATCATTAGGATGCAATCCTGCTTTGATACAGGTATGTTGTAAAAATGTCAGTTTGTCCCATCTGTGTTCTACTGCAACCTGTGGTAGTAATAGTCCTTGATAAGGTCCTCTCCTTACAATTATTCCATGCTTACCAACTTCAATTTCGGCAATTGAAGAAATCTTCTTTGGTTCTGAAAGTATAGATACTTCTATCTCAATCTCATCAAGTTCTTCTTTCTTAAGAGGGTCAAACCTAGGGTCTCTCGTAGCGGATGATATTGTAGCATCAATTAGAAGTCTTGAGAACTCTTTAACTGGCGTTATATAGCCTATACAACCTCTTAATTCACCTTTCTTTAGAAGAGTTACGAAAACTCCATTGTTTAAACCTAACTTTTCTACTATCTTCCTTTGTTTTTCTACTTCATGCTTCTTTTCTGGTTTAAAAAGAGACTCAAGAGTAAGTTCTGCCAACTTGATTATTTGACTTTTTTCACTTAAGTTTAACATACCTAACATTATAATTATAAATGATTTATAGTGTCCTAATTTTAGAAATTAGAAAGTCTTGAGTAATTATCCGATGCCGTATGAGAAAGAGTGTTTTTGAGAATCACAAGGTTAATTACATTTCTAATAGTGTGTGCAAAAGTAATGTTTGCTAATTAAAGGATAAGTTTTACTGTTTTTGCTAGTTGCTAATCCTAGATAGTTCTAGTTGTGTTTTACTATCAAGCACTAGGTTGTGATTCTGGTAATGAGAAGAAATCAATTGTATATAGCAGCCATGCTACCCATATGAGTATAAATCCAACTAGTATTATTGATAACCAACCACCTAGTTTAAATAAGATTGACGCTTCTTTGAACCTAAGGTTACTAAAACTTTCATTTAGCATGTCAGAAACCTTGCTCATCTTTAAGCCGTATATTATCATAAGTATCCAAGATGCTATAGCTGATAATATTACTACAATCAGAATTCTGGGTCCTATAGAGTAAAGAGAGTTTAATAATACATTCAAATATTCGGTATCTTCTGTATCTATCGTGAAAGATATTGAGAGTGAACCTATTAAGCCTAATACACTTAGTCCTATCGTAGCTATGAGCACTATAGAGATGACTATAATACCTACTGCCAATGTAACGATACCTTTCAATGCCTCCCAGAATATCTCTTTTTTATTTAATTGGCTAGCAATACTGTGTATTCCAACGAGAAATAAAACTATTCCAACTAGCCCAGATAGGTTTAAGAGAGGTTTCCAAAATACGATTGGTGAGATCACAATAAGTAGTGAACCAACGGCAGACAAAGTTTTTGAAGTTTTATCCATATCAACATATCTCCTTCTGTATCACAACAAAATAGTAAATGAATGATGCTTAGTTTGCAATAACTTTCTGTCTAGGAGATGACAAGTTTGATAGTATTTGATGTGAAATTAATATTCTTTGACTTGTAAAGTTATATCTTGTTGTGAAATTAGCATTCTTTGACTTGTGGAGTTATATATTGTTTTCAGATACTACTGACTTTGCTCCAGATTTCAGTTTGATAGTATAGGACTTCTTTATTTACAAATTATTCATCGGAGGTCAAAATGAAGAAATTACATCTAGTTTTGGGGGTATTATCTGTTGTCTTAATATTTTTATCTATTTCTCTATCTGTCTTAATATCACTAAAGATCTTTGAGGGTGCTTTATATGTATTAGAGTTAGCTTTGATGATCTCTCTATCGCTTTTATCGTTTTTAGTGATATTCAGTTTCGTATATTATACTAACGCCTTGAGATTTTTTGACCGCCAGATAAAGGCTATTACAGTATCTACAAGTGAAGGTAGAGTAGTTAAAACTGGTGACGAAATTTTAGATAACCTAGTTGAGGTAATAAGCAATCACTTGGATGAGAAATCTAAACTGAAGGATGAACTAGAACACGCTAGAAAGGAAAATCAATCACTTAAGGAGTACATATCTTTTATTGAACAGGGAGATATTATTGCAAAACACAAGTTGGAATCTAATGAAACGAGAGTTTTAGTTGCCAAAGCTGAAAAAAAACTAGGTAAACTCTTGAATTCATTTTTTATGGTACTCACAAAAATATCCAACCTAGTATATGAGGGGTCTAAGATTACTTTTTACCTTGATGAAGATATAAAAAAAGTAGATAGGGATTTCAACGAGATTACAATCTTGACTAATGATCTTTCAAAGTCTTTCGTTCAACTATCTCAATCTCTGAATGAGTTTCTTAGTATTGCAATGGAATCTCATAATAAGTTTGACAAATTTCTAGAAATTTCTTCCTCTCTTGAGTCCTCTTGGAAGAAAACTTATTCTTCATACTCAGAGGCTACAAGGTTAAATAAGGAAATGTTTAATGAGATTAACGATGTTATCAACACTGCTAAGGTAATATCTGATATTTCTGAGCAGACGCTAATATTGGCTATGAATGCTTTGATTGAGTCTTCAAAAGTAGGAGATGTGGGAAAGGGTTTTTCAGTTATCGCGGATGAAATAAGGAGACTATCCGAAAATGTAAGTAAATTCTCAAAAAATATAACTGAAAAACTTCAATCTATCAAAGGTAAATCAAATCTAATGACCATATCAATTGAAAATATATCCAGTGAAAGCAACACAATAGAGTCTTATGCCAAAAACATAGAAGAGATGTCACTGGATACTAGAAACAGTTTTGGGAAGATTATAGACACAACTGAATTTCTATCATCAAGTATCAATGATGTTTCATACAAAATTTACAATACGACTGATAAGATATCTTTATTTAAAAAGACCATGGATATGATGATAAAAGAAAGAATAAGTCCTATGAAGATGTCTATCTCTAGTGCTTCAGAGTTCCTAGATGATTTCAGGCTCGTTCTTTCTAACGAAGTAAAGGTCAAGAATGATAGTATGTTAGTATCACTTGCCATAGCAGACCATGTGTTATGGGTTGCTAGGCTCAAAGGTTTCATAGACGGTAAATCTACCATAGATGAAAGTGTAGTTTTTGATCACACAAAGTGTAGGTTGGGAAAATGGTATTATTCTGAGGGTATTGTCAAGTATTCACAATTTCCTGAGTTTAAGAGCATTGAGAAACCTCACGAAAGATTACATTCCACTGGCAAGGAAATTGTTGAAGTTATCCAAACAGACCGACAAAAGGCGAATGAGTTATTCAATGAGATAATCAAATACTCAAGTTTAATAGTGGAAGGTTTGTCAAAACTCCTTGAAAGAACAACTACTGAAGATGTTCCCGAATAAACTACAAAATTTTGGTGTAAAAACTTTTCTTCCTAAAAGTTTCCGAATATGGGTAGTCAAGTCTACGAGTAGGTAAGCATCTTAAAGTCATCCTCCAAAGAGGACTCTGAATAATCTATTTAGACCTTTATCTTCATCCTTGACTTTCATATTCTCAAGTCGTTGGGCAACGTGTTTTAAGTGGATTGTTGCTTGTGAGTTTGGGAATTCTATTACGAATGGTTTCTGCCTCCTTACTGAAAATTCAACTGCTGTGTCTTCAGGTATGAACCCAAGACTTTCTATTTTGACGCCTAGGAATTGTCCGGCTACGGTTGATATTCTGTCTGCTATCTTTATTCCTTCAGAAGGGTTCTTGACCCTATTAACGATAAGTTTCATATTGGAAGAGAGTTTTAGCGACTCTGTTGAGATTGCTTTTATTATACCGTAAGCATCAGTTATAGCGGTAGGTTCGGGTGTTGTAACTATTATTGCCTCATGAGATGCAAGAATGAATGATATTACATTCCTACCTATACCTGCTGCTGTGTCTATTATCAGTACATCATAATCAGACAACTCCTTGAGTTCTTCTATAAATTTCTTTCTCTCCAAGTCCTCAAGTTCTGCAAGTTGTGTAAATCCAGAGCCTGTGGCGATTATATCTATTCCTATTTCGTTGTTTCTTATTATAGCATCTTTAAGGGGGATCCCTCCTTTCATAACATGGTATAGGTTATATTTTGGAATTATACCTAAAACGACATTAACATTCCCAAGTCCAAGGTCTCCATCAAGAACTAGGACTCTTTTCCCCATTTTTGAATATAGTATCCCAAGGTTTATGGATATGTTGGTCTTACCGACACCACCTTTGCCACTGGCTACTGATATTATTTTTGGTTTCTCAACAGGAGTTGTGTTGCCTAATGCTTTTTGTAATCCTTTTAACTGCTCCTCAATTATCATATACTCCTCCTCTCATCAAGAGCCATATATACCAGATCCATCGGTCTCAAGGTTGTTATATCTGCTTCAACCCTTTGACCGTTAGTCACAAACGATAGAGGAACTTGTGTTTCATAAAGAACTGCAACTGACGATCCCAGTGTATTAGTTTCGTCAATCTTTGAAAGAATTATATTATTGTATTCTACTACGGAGTATCTGTTGATAATATCAAGCATGTCCTTGTATTTGGTAACTGCACTTATAACAAGCGAGACTAGTAAATCATATTTCTTCATAACCTTAATATGTTCTTTTAAGTCGTTTATAGTCAAAGTGTCCTTTTGGCTTGTTCCTGCAGTATCTACAAATATAATATCTGTGTCTGCAGAAAACAAGTTTAGTGACTCTTTGAGTTCTTCTTCATTTCTTATTGACTTCATGGGAACTTTAAATATCTCTGCAAAGGACTTCAGTTGAAAAGAAGCACCTGCCTTGTATTTGTCAAGTGAGAAAAAGACAAACTTTTTGCCTTTTGAAGCACCCCACTGTAATGCTAGTTTTACAATGGTAGTTGTTTTACCGACACCAGTAGGTCCTACAAGGACTACTATCTTTGGTCTTTTGTTTATCACAAGTTCAGTTGAAGCTACTTTTATGTTACTTGATATTATTGACTTTGCTTTGTCGTATATAGTGTAAAAGTTTTGTTTTTCTTCTTCTGTTAACTCATTGTCAATGTTTTGAATTATCTTTTCAATGAACCCTATAGGAAAGTCTCTATCTTCCATCTGCTTCTTTAGCATATCAAAGTTAGCCTCTTTAGCCTTCAAGTAGGATGATGTTATCTCTCTTATCTTCTTATTTTCTATCATCACATCCTGTATCATTTTCTTGATATTCTCTATCTCTTTGTATAAGTTAGTATTATGTTCAGTCTGTTCCTTTATTTGTAATGATGATTGCTTTGGTTGTTCAACATCTTTGCTTACACGGTCGTTGTCTAATACTTGTATCCAAACCTGGTAAACAGTTTTGCTACCTATCCCCAAAAAACCTTTTTTCCTTATAGGTTTCTTTGAAAGAATTATAATTCTATCAGCGGATATATTTCTCTTCTTCATCTCCTCGTATAGTTTAGGTCTTAATTCAGACATATTATCAACTTCTATGCTAAAATAATTCATACCTCAGCCTCTGCTGGTGATAGTTTCAAGGATACAAAATCAAACTGTTCTACACTAAAAGGTGGAACAACCTCATTGTATGACAAAACAACCAAATTCTTATATGTCCTTATCGTGACTTCCTTGACCAATCTTCTTATCCTAGTTGAACAGAGAACCACAGGTGTAAGACCTCTCTCTATCATATTTTTAATCTTTTCTGATAAAACATTCAAGAAATCCCTGAGTAGATTAGGTGGGACTGCATATATAAACCCCGATTCTGTTTCTCTTATATATCCTGCTAGCGTTTCTTCCAATTCTGGGTCAAATATTATGACAGTTATAGTGTTGCTCGTATCGGCGTATTTCTGTAGTATTTGTCTTGAAATTGCCTGTCTTACATTTTCAGTGATTACTTCAGGATTTTTGGTATATTCTAGAGAGTCTGCGATCGCTTCAAGGATTGGAATGATATTTCTTATTGAAACTCCTTCCCTAAGTAGATTTTGTAAAACCTTTTGTATTATTCCAAGGTTCTTATTCGGCTCAACTGAATCAATTACCGCAGGATAAGTGTTCTTGAGGGTATCAAGTATTGATTTAACTTCCTGTCTTCCGAGAAATTCACTTGAGTTCTCTTTTACAATCTCGGTAAGGTGGGTCGCAACAACAGAGATGGCGTCAAATACGTCAAGTCCATATGCTTCCGCTTGCTTTTTGTTGTCTTGAGTTATCCATTTAGCAGGTAGTCCAAAAGCAGGTTCTTTAACATCAATACCTGGAATATTAGCCTCTTTAGGAGGGTTAATAATCAAAAATCTATCAGGATAAACTTTGTATCTCTTTATCTCTGAACCTTTTATCTTGACGAGATACTCATTCGGGTCAAGTGAAACATTATCCTTTATTCTTACAGGTGGAACTAAGACCCCTAATTCTTGACCGATCCTCCTCCTTATAAGTTTTATTCTATCAACCAAGTCTCCTCCTTGCTCTTTATCAACGAGTGGTATAAGGTTGTATCCTATCTCTATCTCCATAGGCTCAACAGAAAGAACTTCTTCAATAGTTTCAGCCTGCTTCTCCTTCTTTTCCTTCTCTTTCTCAATCTTTTCTTTCTCTTCTCTCTCTTTCATCTTCCTTTCCATCGTTATCCCAAGCCATACAAGCCCAGCACCGATAGCGAAAAGTTGTAGTGTTGGAAATCCTGGCAGTATCCCCATAACTCCTAGAAATCCACCTGTTATATACATTATTCTTGGTTGTATGGTGAGTTGTTTTATGACATCACTGCCGAAATCCTCTCCGGCAGCGGACCTCGTAACGATTATACCAGTCGCAGTTGACATTAATAATGCTGGAATTTGAGTTGATATTCCATCACCTACTGCGAATATGATATAATTGTTTATAGCAGCGTTTATATCTTCTCCTCTAAAGGCAAGACCTACTATCAGACCTCCAATGATATTCACAAAAACAATTATCAGAGAAACGATAGCATCACCTTGAACGAACCTTGAAGCACCGTCCATAGCACCGTAGAAGTCTGCTTCCATACGCAACTCTTGCCTTCTCTTTCTTGCTTCTTCTTCAGTAATCAATCCTGCGTTTAGGTCTTCGTTTATACTCAACTGCTTACCGGGCAAAGCATCAAGTGTGAATCTTGCCGCAACTTCTGATACTCTAGTTGCTCCTCGTGTTATGACTATAAGTTGAACTATTACCAGAATGATAAATATCACAAGTCCTATGACGATATTGTTTCCAACGACGAAATTACCAAAAGCCTTTATTATCTCAACATCTAGAGCAGCACCTTTTGATAGAATAGCACGGGTTGTTGATATATTCAACCCTATTCGGAATATCGTCACTATAAGGAGTAGTGTTGGAAATACAAAGAAGTCGGCAGGTTTTTTGACGTAGAAGGTAGTAAGGAATATACCAAGCGTTATAGTTATATTGATTGCAATTAGAGCATCAAGGATAATAGATGGTAGCGGAACTACCATCATAACTACAGCGATGACTGATGCTACCGCAACCGCTATGTCCATTGAGAACCTGCGAGGAAGTATATCCAACTAAAGTTCCCCTCCCATTTCTTACAACTAATTTTAAACTTCTCATACCTTGCTTTCAATATGAAACGACTGAAGTTTGTAAGAGAATTTGGTGAAAATTGATGTGAAGAAGCATAAATAAATAGGAAAACTATAAATCACTCTGCAAGTAGGATTGGTAATTACTTAGATAAGTTATGAAAATGAAATGTTCAGAATACTTTTCAACAAAGAGTACCAAATTCTTGACCAAACTTCGGATTAGCAAATAGAAAATGTTTATTGAGTTTCTTTATCATAGTTTTAATACTTACGAGGTGGTATTATGAGAAAATTCAGGTTTGGTTTTGCTTTTAGGAGCACTCTGTTGGTATCAGTGATATTTTTTTCTGTAATATTTGGGGCGTCTTTGTTTGTGATGGAAATGTTTTACATGACATTTAGGACATACACTGAAAATATGTTGAAAGTTATAAACAAAGGCTTCAAGCAAGACTACTTTGACTGGGCCGTTAGAACTATCAAAGATTATGGTGATACGATCATAAAGAACAATTTTGATGAATATAACTTTTTTAAGGATTCAATAGAAAGTTCTATGACAATCACAGCAATCGGTGAAGTCCACTCAACTGGAACAGATAAGTATGATACTGGCAAGATTTTTATAGTGTCTCTATTCTATTGGGATGGAGAAAAATTATTTTCTGAAGAAAGACAACTTCAAAATTCAGATTTCATTAATCTTGTTGAAGAAAATATGAAAAATATGAAAGCTGGCGATAACAAAATACTTATCTCTGATATGTTCCCCTTTCCAACATATGTATATAAACTCAAACAAGGAGTTATTGGTTGTGTTTTACATCCAGAATTATATAATACGTTTTGGTTGAAAAATGTTTTCAGAAACACAAAAGTTAACTTTTATGCTCTTCTTGCTAGAAAGGATGAGAATGAAAGGGATGAAGTTTCTATTGGTAATTTTAAAAAGGTTATAAGCGAAATGGAGACAACTCAAATAGAATTTGAAACTGTCTATAGGACACTAAGCCAAAAAGTTGATAAGGGGGAGGAACTTGATGTTGTTTCTGGAACATACGCTGATAGAATAAAGTTCCATATTTATCAAGACTATGGAGATTTTTTCTTCAAAGCCATAATAGGTATTCCTATGAGAGGAGTCCTCTACCTTACTACTTTTGAGGTGTCTCTACTAATCAGTATTCCGATAGTGATAATACTAATAATAATAATGTCAATTTTGAATAGGAGTGTTTTTACTAGGATACGAGACCTAAGCGAGAGAATGTCAGAATTGGGCAAGAGTGGTGGAGACCTTTCCTACAGGATAGAAGCAAAAACTGGAATATCAGAAGTCAGGGAGGTTGCGGAGAACATAAACAACTTCCTTGATGCAGTTGAGGAGATAGTCAAAAAGAGCAAAAGCACATTCAGAGACGTTGAACAAAATATCCAGGTCCTGTCAGAACTCGGCGAGGAGGTTGTCAGAGTTAGCGAGGTTATCTCAAAGCAGGATGAGGTGAGGCAGATGATTGAGGAGATAAACGCAATGTCTGGTGAGGTTGGAACCACCGTTGAGGAGATGTTAAGAACTGTTGAGACTATCAGAAACAATGTAGAGAGACAATACTCTATGATAGAGGAGATGAGTGGGATGGTTGAGGAGACGATAATGACGGTGAGTAATGTCGGCAAGAGGATTGAGAGGGCAAATGAACTACTCTCAAACCTTCGTGATGAGGCATTGAGGAGCAGTGCGAGTGTGAGGAAGAATGTTGAGGAGGTCAGGGATGTGAATATGTTTCTGGGTAATGTGCTTGAGGTGGTGGATGTGATAAAGGGTATAAGCGACAGGATAGAGGTGTTGTCAATGAATGCTGGTATTGAGGCGGCGCATGCTGGGGAGGCTGGTAGGGGTTTTGC
>JANXAC010000031.1 GCA_025061835.1 Spirochaetota bacterium | reverse complement strand
ATAACTATTTCAATATCTTCGTTGTTTTTAACGAACTCAAAAGTTTCTTCAAGTTTTCCGATAGATCTAACTTCCCAATCCCGCAGGCTGAAATCAGCTAAATATTTTCTCCATCCAGACTTTCTGTTTTCATCACCTATCAGGTGAGGGGGACATATGACTATGCCTCTTTTACCTATTACCTTTGCGGTTGCGCATGCTACTACTGTTTTGCCAAGTCCAACAACATCTGCGATGATTGTTCCACCGTGTGTCTTACAATTTTCAAGTGCTTGGTATACTGCATCTAACTGGTAATTGTAAGTTTTGTAACCTGCTTCTTCTATAGGTTTATATAACTTTATACTTGAACTTTCGCCTTTGTGTAAATCACGGTATAATTTCAGAAGGTAAGCATAAGCGGTTAGAGGGGTTATTTTTCTAATAAATGTCTCATTCTCAAGGGTTTTAACAACATCTTCTTGAGAAAGTTGGATAGATGATTCCCAAAGACTATCAAAATACTTCTCTGCTTCTTCAAATCCGTAATCTTTTATTTCAACATTAAACTCATTTTGTGACTCAAGTCCTGCTTTAGTGAGATTACTACTACCTGTAATGAATAAGTTTGGTATAATATTGTTATTCAGTTTGAATAGGTATAACTTCGCATGATTTGGTTCCTTTGTTTTTCTTATTACGAGTTTGCGTTCTGAAAGAAGTTTAATGAAGAAGTCTATCTGTTCGTATATTTCCTTTCTATCCAGGTCTCCAGATGTGAAAGCAATTTTTAGAGATTTTATAAAATCTTCTTTAGCAGAATTAATGTTGAATAGTTTTTCTAACTTTGCGACTTCGTAGATTCCGTAAGCATTTTTGTCTATATCAAGACCTACTAGTATCTTCAAGTGCTCTTCTTTTAGCTTGCCTTCATCGTAAAGTTTTTTAAGTTCCTTATAGATTTCCTGAATGCCGGAAAAGTAGAAAAATCCAACTATAAACTTTAACTCTTTGCTTTCGCTTATGAGTGTATGTATGCGTTGTTTTAAAGTCTTTTCTTTGCTGTTCGTTATGAAATTGCTCATAATGTTATCATCATATACACAAATTCTAAACAATCTATTGATGGAAGATGAAAATTATCAAGTTATGACTTTACTTGTTGTATTTCTACCATCATAAGTGAGATTAAAAATTTATCTTCAACAAATTCAGAGTTTCGTTTGGTCCTAGATAGTGTTTGTTAGTTCCAAGATTTCGCTTAACGCTGGATGCTGATTGTCTTGTAATACTTGTGATCTGATTTTTTGATTAGTTATATTTTAGCGCATGGTTGTGTTAGTTGTTGGTGGTGCGGGGTATATAGGTTCTCATGTGAATAAACTTCTCAATAAGAAAGGATACAAAACGGTTGTTTTTGATAATCTAGTTTATGGTCATAGAGAGTTTGTGAAGTGGGGAGACTTTGTTCTAGGTGATCTAGCGGATATCAATCAGATAAGGCTTTGCTTTGAAAAATACAAGTTTGATGCTGTTATGCATTTCAGTGCGTTTGCGTATGTAGGTGAGTCTGTTAAACTTCCTTCAAAGTATTACATCAACAATGTTGCTAATACACTTAATTTGCTTCAAGTGATGCTAGAGTATGGAGTGAAAAATTTCATATTCTCGTCCACCTGTGCTACTTATGGAATACCAGAGAAGGTACCTATACCTGAAGATCACCCTCAAAGACCGATAAATCCTTATGGTTGGAGCAAACTTATGGTTGAGCAGATCTTAAGGGATTATGAGAGAGCGTATGGACTAAAGTATGTTATATTCAGATACTTTAACGCCGCAGGTGCAGACCCTGAAGGGGAAATTGGTGAAATACACATTCCAGAAACTCATCTGATACCTTTGACTTTGAAAGTAGCGTTGGGAGTTGAAGATCATTTGAAAATCTTTGGGACGGATTATCCAACACCTGATGGAACTGCCATAAGAGACTATATCCATGTCAATGATATTTCTGATGCACACATACTAGGTTTGGAGTATCTTGTGAATCAAGGTAATAGTGATGTATTTAATTTAGGAAATGAGAGAGGTTTTTCTGTTAAAGAGGTTGTGAGAAAGGTTGAAGAGATAACAGGTAGGAAGGTTAAGGCTGTTGAGTGGGAGAGAAGGGAAGGGGACCCACCTATCCTAATAGGTAGTTCAGAGAAGGCAAAGAGAATACTCGGATGGAAACCTGAATACTCTAGTATAGAAACCATAATACAAACAGCATGGGAGTGGGAGAAGAAGGTCTCGGGATAAGTTGTTTCTGTTGAACTTGTTAAATTAGTTATAGGTTTGTATTGAGTTTTAATTGTGTTTTTTTGATTGGATGTTTTACTATTATGATTGTGAAGTAGTCTTAATTTGAACGCTTTTTTAGGTTGTTGGTTTTGGAAAGTTTATGAGAGGTTATGAAGACTCTAGGTTTTGGGAAATTAAGGATCACACCGCTGATGTGATGATAGAAGGTGGTGGTAAGACACTCTCGCAATCATTTGAAGGTATTGCTCTGGCTTTGCAGAATGTTATCGTAGATACGAACACAGTTCAGAAAAGTAAGAAGATAAGTGATTGTATCAGGCTAAAAGGAAGTTATGAAGATTTGTTGTTTGAGTTCTTGAGTCGTTTGGTTTACATAAAGGATGTAAAAAAGTTTTTATTCAGTGATATACAAGTTCAGATTAGTGATAACAGTGATGTTATGGAGTTGTGCTTTACAATATACGGAGAGAATATTAACCTAAAAAAGCACTCTACACTTACCGATGTTAAAGGTGTGAGTTATAGTGGGCTTGTAATCTTTAAAGAAAAGGATTATTATATTTGTAGATGTATAGTTGATGTTTAAAGGTAAGTATGAAGCACTACGAGTTTAAGATAGGTATTGTGGTTGTAATAGGTTTGTTTTTTATAATATTGGGGTTGTATCTAACGAATTCTTTACCGTTTTTATCTACTGGTTATAAGATATTTCTTAAACTATCCTATGCTTCTAACATACCTGTGGGAGCGAATGTTAAGCTAGTAGGGGGTATAGAGGTAGGTAGAGTTGAGGAAGTTAGGGAGAATCCGGGTGAGGGAGGAGTTATACTTGTTTTGTCCATAGATAGTAGGTATAGAATAAACAGAGATGCAAGATTTGTAGTAAGGTCAGCTTCACTGGTTGGGGAAAGGTATATTGATATATTGGGATACACTGGTGATGAACCTTACCTCAAAGATGGAGATGTTGTTGTTGGCAATGAGGAAACGACATTGAATGAAGCAATATCAGATGTTTATGAATTCATAAGGAAAGTTATTGGAAAAATAGAATCAACACCGGACTTACCACAAAGCATAGACAAAATAGTTCTGGCAGTTGCTTATATAGAGAGTATCTTAAGAGAGGTATATCAAAATAGAGATACTATATCAACAAGTTTGAGGAATGTTTCTGATTTCTCTGAAAATATTAAGAAATCTGTTCAGGAAATAAACTCATTACTTAATTATCTAAATCAAGTTGGTAATAACATAAGTAGAGTTGATATACAAAAACTGAACGATTCTATTGACAATCTGAATTCTACTATAATCCAAATATCAAAACTCCTGACAAACACAAACACAGTAATAGGAGTTCTTACCGATGAAGAAGTTGGTAAAAGTTTGAGAAGAACGATAAGGAACTTTGAAGTATTCTCAAAGAAGATATCGGATAATCCATCTTCACTCATAAACATATTTAGGTAGGCTTCTTCTTTGACCTTATATTGAAGAGGAGTAATAGTGTTACTCCGACAATCACTGAACCTAGGCTACCAATATATATTCCTACCTTGGCTAGGTCAAGATAATGAGGCATACTGTCAAAGGATAGATGTGCTATAAAGAGTGCCATTGTGAAACCTATTCCTGCGAACCAAGAAACACCATAGAACTCTTTCCAAGACAATTTTTCAGATATTTCTGCGATGCCTATTCTAGTAGCAAGGTAAGATAAGGTGAATATACCTGTTGATTTTCCTAGTAGTAGTCCTACTGCAACACCTAATAATACAGGATGTGTAAGGTCGTTCCATGTAAAACTACCTACATATACACCCGAGTTTGCTAGAGCAAAAAGTGGTAGTATGAGAAAGGATACCCAAGGTGTTAGTGAAGTCTCAAATCTCTGAAGTGGTGGTTCAATTCTCTTAAGTTTCAGCTTTGTCTCCTGAAAGTCTGGTTTTGTTGTTCCTAATACTTTACCTTTTGATATATTCTCTGAAATTTTTTCTAGAGCATCCGAGATACTCTTAACCTCAAGAGGAAGGTTTCTTTGCGTTACATTTGAAGGTATGGCGAACGCTAGAAGAACACCTGCTATCGTTGGGTGTATCCCTGAGTGTAGAAATAGTATCCACAACACGAAACCTAATATTACATACACTATCGTAAATCGTATGTTCAACTTGTTTAGGATCAAAATCACTGCTACAACTAGAAAAGAGATTAAAACATACTCAATTCTAACTCCTGTTGAGTAGAATATTGCTATAACAAGAAGAGCCATAATATCATCAACTATTGCAAGTGCGGTTATGTTAACTTTTGAAGCATGAGACACTAACTTGCCCATAAGCATCATGACTGCTATTGTGAATGCTATGTCTGTTGCCATTGGTATTCCCCAACCTCTAAAGCTATCTTTGCCGAAGTTGAATATTGAGTATATTGTTATAGGTGCTAGCACACCGCCTAGAGCCGCTATAGATGGAAATACAGACTTTTTCACAGATGCTAGTTCTCCGACTAACATCTCTCTTTTTATCTCAAGCCCAACCACTAAAAAGAATATCACCATCAGAGCATCGTTTATCCAGTGTAGTACAGTCTTTGAGAATTTTAACTCTCCAAACGACAAACCTACTTTGGTCTCAAGTATAGAAAAATATATGTCCTTAAGAGGAGAGTTTGCTAGTATTATACCTACTAGAGCAGATATTAGAACTACTACTCCACCTGAAACCTCGCTTCTGAAGAAATTTGAAATGGAAAGAAATATGCTAGCATTTTTATTTTTCATATCCATATCTTCCTTCCAGAGTTCAGTATTTTGAATAATCTAATAAGACACTTTAAAACTGATCAATCTGCGCACAATAAGGTTTATGTGCGTTATGGTGAAATCTTAACACAAAAGGGGATATTCCAAAAAGAGTTGATATTCATCGGACTCAAGACCTATTGTTAGTATTCTTAAAGCATTGTGATGATCTTGCTTCTGTCCTATAATATATTTAAAGAAACATAACTAATGGATTACGTGTTAATTGTGAAATATTGTTTTCTAGGATTAAAATGATATTTGTATGAGAGAGGTTTTTCTTGATGAGGATACTATCTACGCACCTATAACTCCTAATGTTCATTCGGCGGTTAGCGTCATAAGAATCTCGGGAGAGAGGAGTATAGAAGTTGTTGATAGAATATTCAGAGGTAAGAAAAGAGTTAAGGACATGAAAACACATACTCTTGCGTATGGGTATATTGTTGATGATAATGGAGAGAAGGTGGATGATGTTATTGTTTCGGTTATGAGGGCTCCGCATTCTTACACTGGTGAAGATGTGATTGAGATAAGTTGTCATGGTAATCCACTGATAGTTGCTAGAATTATGGAACTCCTTAAACGGGAGGGGCTACGGATGGCTTTACCAGGGGAATTTACCAAAAGGTCAGTGTTGAACGGCAAGTTAGACTTGATTCAAGCAGAAGCAGTCAATTCACTGATCATGAGTAGAAATATCTCAAACCTTAAGATTTCTAGACATATCCTAGATGGTAGGCTTTCGGATAAGATAAATGAAGTTAAAAACAACCTTCTAAACCTACTTGCTTACCTTGAAGTTTTGGTTGACCATCCTGAAGAAGACCTCGCTGAAAGGAACTGGAGTTATATTGAGGATGTAATCACTAATTCAATAAACACTTTAAGTGATCTTATTGAGAAATCAAAGAATAGTAAATTTTTCGTAGAAGGACTTAAGATTTGTATAGCCGGTAAGACGAATGCTGGTAAGTCAAGCCTTATGAATGCCTTGATAGGTGAGGATAGGTCTATTGTTTCAAGTATTCCAGGAACGACGAGAGATGTTGTAAAAGAGATAATATCAATTGAAGGTGTGCCAGTCAGTATATTTGACACTGCTGGGATAAGGAAAGCTATTGACCCAGTGGAGCAAGAAGGTATAAGAAGAACGATAAGGAGTATTGAAACATCGGATGTGGTTGTTCTAACCTTTGATTTGTCATCTAGCCTTTCAGAAGAGGATAGTATCGTTATAGATACTATCAAGGAGTATGCTAGAAGCAAGAATATTTTTGTTGCTTTGAATAAGGTTGATGTTTTTGGTATTAATCTCGCACCAACTACCGTTGGTGAAGACTTTGATAATAATTCTGAACTCAAAAAAGCCGTGGATAATGTTCTAAACTTTATCAGATTGAATGGAGTTGATGTTGTAGAACACTTTTTGGTTTCTGCCAAAGAGGGAATTGGAATAAAGATGCTTGCTAGAAGGATTGTAGGTAGTGTAATCGGTGATGTTGAGAGTGAAGTTAATAATATCCTTATCAACAACGAGAGGCACAAGCAATTACTTGAAGATATCATCTCTTCTCTTAAGGAATCTTACGAATCTGCAAGGGATAGGATGTCTGAAGAGTTTATAGCGATAGGTATAAGAGATGCTTTATCATATATTGGTGAGATGGTAGGAGAAGTTACAACAGAAGACCTTATGGATACTATATTCAGAAATTTCTGCGTAGGTAAGTAGTGTGAGTGATAGTCTGTTTAGTCCAAAACACATAATAGTTTTGTCTAAAGTAGATTTTATCAACATTTTTATCTGTCCTTATACTTGGTATTTAAAGAATGTTGAAAAGATAAAACTGCCACCTACTGGTAGCATGTTAAAAGGTGCTGACCTTCATAATGTTATGAGGGAAATAAATGCAAGAAAGAATCTTGAGGAATCAAGAAAATATATCTCTCAACAGATTGAAAGTTTAAGGAGTTTTGAAAAACAACTTACGAACATAATAAATTTTCTTGAGATGAGAGAGTCCAACGGTGATAGTGTCTTTCCAGAATACTCGGAGTTTAGAATTGAGGTGCTTGTTGAGAACTTTAAACTGGTCGGAATAATAGATGCTATATACAATAATACCTTTGGTTATGAGGTTTTTGAGTATAAGAAAAGTTTTTACAAAGATATCCAGAGTCTTTTACTAGAGACATCTTTCTACTCGTATATATTCTCCAAATACACTAACATAAAGATTGCGAGGATGGGGTTGTTTTCGTTTGAGACAGGGGAGGTAATATATGGACCTTTTGACGAGAAGGTTGTCTTAGATAGAATTAGAGAGGCCTTTAAAGTAATTCTTGAAGGCAACTTTGAGCCTAAACCTAGTTATGAGAATTGTAAGTTTTGTTCTTATAAAAATTTCTGTAGATATTCTGTGGTTGGGAAGTAATTGACATTTAGAGTATTACCATATTGTCTATATGTATGACTTCTTCGTCAAATTCGGTAGTTCCGAGTATCTCTTCTATCTCGTATGTTCTTTTTCCTTTTATTTTACTTACTTCGCTTGATGAGTAGTTTGTTATTCCTATTGCTATGTTGTTTCCATTGAGGTCTGTAATGAATATCGGGTCTCCTACCGAGAATTTACCTTTTACTTCCTTTACTCCAACAGGTAGAAGGCTTTTCTTTTTCCTTATAGCATCCACGGCACCGTTATCAACTATTATACTACCTTTTTTTCTTGCTAGGATAAGAAGTCTATCTTTGAAGGACCTTCCTTTGCTATCGGGGATAAATTTTGTCCCAGTAATTCCATTTACAGCATCATTCAAGATATCCTTGTTAAAGCCATTTGCAATAACACATTCTACTCCTGATTTCATACAAGTGAAGCCTGCTTGTAATTTGCTTTTCATTCCACCTGTTGAGAGTTCAAATTTTTTACCTTTGAGATACCTAGTGACTTCTCTAATGTCTCTTATTTCTCTGACTAGTTCTTGGTTTGGAGATCCAAAATCTTTGAATAGTCCATCAACATCAGTCAGAATGACTAGTTTATCGGCTTGTAGAGTTGTTGCGACTAGTGATGCTAGGATGTCGTTATTTCCAAACTTTATTTCCTCTACTGCTACTGCGTCGTTTTCGTTGATTACTGGTATGATATTCATCTTGAAGAGTTCGTTGATTGTGTTTATAAGGTTGAGAAGGCTTTTGCGGGAGGTTAGTTCGCTGTATGTCAGTAGTATTTGAGCGACATTTAAGCCCTGCTTTGAAAAGAGATTTTGGTATAACTTCATAAGTTCAACTTGTCCTACACTTGAGAGTGCTTGCTTCTTTGAGAGTGTTAGGTTATCGTTAATACCTAACTTTCTTCTTCCTAGACCTATTGCACCACTTGATACAACTACAACTCTGTTCCCTTCTGAAACTAGTTTGGAGATTTCTACTACGATTCTGTCAATGATATCTTCATTCAAGACAATCTTTGTTCCAATTTTAACTACTATAAGCATAAGTAAAATTTAACCGATAAATATGGTGTCTTTCAAAAAGGTATTAGGATGGAAGAAAGGGTGCTTTTCGTTGTAAAAACGACAATACTATTTTTCATAACCGCAGTAGCGGAGATAGTTGGATGTTATCTACCTTACTTGTGGTTAAAGAAGAATGGGTCAATTCTTCTACTTATACCGGGTGCTATAAGTCTTGGGATGTTTGTATATCTTCTTTCACTACACCCCGTTGAAAGTGGTAGAATATACGCTGCGTATGGTGGAATATATATCATAACTGCTATGGTATGGCTTGTTGTGATTGATAGAGGAGTTGTTAACATATTTGATGTAGTAGGAGCAATTATAGTTCTTATAGGTTCTCTTGTGATGATAGTAGGTTGGGAGTTAGGTAGAAGAGGTTGAGTTTATACAACCATTGAATACTCTCTGTGTAGCAATGAGACGATTTTTTTTGATACCCACACCATAGGGAAAGCAAAAATGAAGTTCAATGCTCCTTCAATAAACATAGCGATATACCATTCACCTAGAGATATGCTTCCGAATATCACACTCAAGAGGAAGAGTATGAGATATTTAGTGATAGTTGATATGAAGGATACTATTGGAACCGTAAGTGGCATTTCAAATATGAAGATTGTCTTAAAAATTTCAATGGATAGTGCTATCGTGGAAAAGGCTATGACATGGGTTCCTATTATTGAACCTGAAAGTATATCAACGAGTGCGCCGATTATAGCTGAGAATATTATTCCTTTTGTTGTTCCGACCTTGAATGAGTAGTAGATGATCAATATCATGAGTAAATCTGGAGAAAAGCCGTATATTTTTAGTTGGGGTAGTGTTTGGATGATTGATAGGATGATTATTATCAAAACTCCCCAGAGTCTTCTCATAGGTTAGGTTATGTTTTCTTAGGAGTATCGTTCTCTGATTGTTTCAACTTCGGATACTAGTAGTTTTTCAATCTCGTCAATCTTTTCAAGTTGGTTGTTAGGAACTTCTATCTTTATTCTCATAATCTCTGATATAGATTTGAGGTTTTGTATCTCACTGACGGGGACGCGATAATTTACCACGAGGTCGTGCGTTAGGTCATATAGTTTAAGTATTAGTTTTGCCATTTTTATTTGTTTTTGAGGTGAGCAATAGGAGTCTACCTTGTCGTAAGCGACTTGTTGCAGGAATCCTATTCTTATCACTCTACAAACTTCAAGGATGAGCCTTTCAGATTGCGGTAGAGCGTCAAGTCCTATAATTTTAACGATTTTCTGTAGTCTATCTTCTCTTATGAGTAGGTCCATGATTCTTTGTCTTACTTCTTTGTATTCTGGGTCTATTTTACTCCACCATTCCGAGACCATATCAACATAGAAACTATAACTCAACATCCAGTTTATTGAAGGGAAGTGTCTCTGACTTGCTAATGACTTGTCCAAAGCCCAGAAGCATTTTGTGAACCTTTTAGTGTTTTGCGTAACAGGTTCGGAGAAGTCACCTCCTGCTGGCGATACCGCACCGATGATAGTTAGAGAGCCTTTTTGCTTACTCAATGTTTCAACATATCCTGCTCTTTCATAAAACGCGGCGAGTCTTGAACCAAGATAAGCAGGAAAACTCTCCTCAGCAGGCATCTCTTCAAGCCTACCAGATAACTCTCTTAACGCTTCAGCCCATCTACTCGTTGAGTCTGCCATTAATGCGACATTATATCCCATGTCTCTAAAGTATTCTCCTATAGTTATTCCAGTGTATATTGATGCTTCTCTTGCGGTTACAGGCATATTTGAAGTATTTGCTATTATAACTGTTCTTTCCATCAAAGGTTTTCCTGTTTTAGGGTCAACGAGTTTCGGGAAGTCTTCTAGGACTTCTGTTATCTCATTACCTCTCTCTCCACAACCTACATAAACTATTATGTCAGCGTCTGACCATCTAGCAAGTTGGTGTTGAGTGACGGTTTTACCGGTTCCAAATCCTCCTGGTATTGACGCTGTTCCCCCTCTAGAGATAGGAAATAGGAAATCAATTACTCGTTGTCCTGTAAACATCGCTTCGGATGGAATGTATTTGTTGTTAATTGGTCTTGGTATCTTAACGGGCCACTTGTGATACATTTTTAACTCTTGTCTTCCTCTAACTGGGTCTTCTAGAACGCAAATAACATCATCAACTTTATATTCTCCTTCACTTGCGATGAATACAACTTTACCTGCTTTGTCAGGTGGAACGAGTATTCTGTGTGTTATCCTTGAAGTTTCTGGAACTTCACCTATTATTGCTCCACCGTGAAGAATATCTCCTTCCTTAACTAAAGGTTTAAAACTCCATTTTCTCCCTCTGTTTAGTGAAGGTAAGTCAATACCTCTAGGTATGAAAATACCATATTCGTATATCTCATCAAGTGGTCTTTGGATACCATCGTATATTTTGGACAGTAGTCCCGGTCCGAGTTCAACGGATAGTGGCTCACCTGTTCCATACACATAATCTCCCGGTCTGACGCCGGATGTGTTTTCGTATATCTGAACTATCGCTTTTTCACCATTCAGAGAGATTACCTCTCCTATAAGGAGATGTTTTGAGACTTTGACAACCTCCATCATCTTGAGGTTTCTAACATCTTTGACAATCGCAAGTGGTCCGTTGATTTCCTCAATTACACCAACAACATTCTTTAGAATTTCATCTCTTAAACTAGTTTCTTGCATAATTCAATACCTCTGATATTAACTCTATTTTCATAAAAAGTATTCATTCTTGTCAAATACACAAACTTTAGGTCAGTTTTTTAAAGATTTGGAGAAAATTGATTATAATATTTATTATGAGACCTTTTAGGTTTTGGAGTGTAATAGTTTCCTTATTTTTGGTATTTACGATAGTTTCTTGTAATCAGCAGATAGTTCTGAAGGATACCAAACCGCCTGTTATAGTTGTTTTTTCTCCTGCTGATAATAGTCGTTACTATCTCTATGCTGATATAAGTATTCAAGTTAATGAACAATACGAGGGAGGTAGAGAGAGTGGGTTGAGAGATGTTGTGATAGAAGTGGTAGATCATGCATATCCTTCTCATGTATTTTTTAGAACTAACATAAGTGTAAGTGGTAATGAGTATAGGTTTAATCATAGGTTGTATGTTAATACTAACACTCTTGGTTCATACATTTTAAGAATTTTTGCTTCGGATGGTTCTGGTAATAATGCTAGTAGAGTTGTTAGATTTTATTCATCACCTTATGGTAATTTTTATATTTCTTTGAATAATAGTTTTTATGCCACTAATACTAATGTGTTGGGATTTCATGGTAGTATAAACATTCCTGTTAGAGAAATATATGGTAATGTTAGTAATGTTGTGTTGATAGTTAGCAATTCTTTTGGCTCATTTACGAATAATGTTAGTTACTTTGATGATACCTATTGGTATCTTAATCCTACTACACTCAATTTAGAGGAAGCTGGTACGAATTATAAGTATAATCTTCTAAAAGTTCTTCTGACAACTACTTCGAATAGTAATACTAGTTATACATTTGGTTTTTATTATGATACTAACAGACCTTATGTTGCGATAACGAACCTTACGAATGGACAGACAGTTCCGAGATTGGTTAGTATAGTGGTTAGTAATTTTGACAATTTGGGTTTAAGTGAAGGTAGGATTTATATGATTTCGGGAGGTGTAACGAATGTAACGAACAATTATATTCTTTTGGGTAATACTAGAGTGTATAATGTTCTTATCGGAGGTGTTAATACTACGTTTATTCCGTATGAAAGGGATGTTGCTGGGAATGAGTATTACGGTGCTCCTGTTAGTGTTATTTATGATGCTTCTTTGGTGTCAATAAGTATGAATTCCCCACTATCTGATTTTTCAATTATGAGTACTAATAGGCAAGTTTTAGTATTTCAGGGGCAAGCGTATGTTGGTGAGGAATACGAGGTTACTAATGTGGTTTTAATGGTTTATACCAATGGCAGTTTAGTATCGGCTACTAGTAGGGTATATAACGCTAGCACTGTGAATTGGACGATAACGAATAATGTTTTTATGGGGACGAATGAGATAAGGTATTTTGCTTTATCCGATAGTGGTAAGTCTAGCCCGACTAATTATGTTACGCTGGTAGTAGATTACATAAAGCCGGTAGTTAGGATAATATCTCCTACGAATAACAGTGAGTTTGATGTTGATGTGATACAGGTTGTTAGTTATGTGGATGATACCAACTTTTCGTTAGGTGTTTGGGGTGATATTTATGTTAATGGTGTTCATAGTGGTCATATTTCTGCTGCTGGTACGAATACTAATACAGTTAATTTAGCGAGAGGTAGTAATAGTATAACTATAGTGGTTCAGGACGCAATGTATAATTTTGAGACTAATATTACTGTGGTGAGATACCTAGATGATGCTGTGTATGTGTCTATTCTGGGTAATGACGCGAATAGTGGTTCAAGGGTTAAACCTTTGAGGAGCATACAGAAGGGTATAGAGAGGGCAGTTCAGTTAGGTTTGAGTAATATATATGTATCTGCTGGTGTTTATACACCGGGAAATGGTCTTAATAATAGTAATATAGGAGTGGTGATAACGAATAATGGGCTAAATATAGTAGGGGGTTGGGATAACAATTTTAATAGTATTATTGGGTATTCGGAACTTGATGGTATGAATAACTTGTATCACGTGGTTTATGCTAGTAATGTCTCGGGTGTATCGTTGAGTAATTTTGTTGTGAGGAATGGTAGGGCTTATTCTTATCCTTTTGGTGTAGGGGGAGGTTTGTATCTTTATAGATTTAATTATGGTATTTTGAGTAATCTTATTGTTACAAATAACTACTCTTCTAGTGGTGGAGGTGGGATATGTTTGTGGCATTCTACGAACAATATTATATACGGAGAGGTTAATAACAACATATCTGTATATGGTGGAGGTATTTATTTGGGTAGTTCTTCTGGCAACAAGGTATTTGCGAGTGTGTATAGCAATGTTTCTACCAATGATGGAGGTGGTTCTAGTGGTGCTGGTGGGGGTATTTATTTGGCCAATTCTTCTGGTAATGTTATAAATGGGAATGTGAATAACAACATATCTGGAGGCAGTGGTGGAGGTGTTTATTTGTATAATTCTTCTAGCAACAGGGTATTTGCGAATGTGTATAGCAATATTGCTACCAATGTTGGGGGTGGTATCGGTCTGTCTTATTCAATCGGCAATGTTATATCTTCGGCTATTTATCAAAACACTGTTGTGTCTTCTTCTAGTTATAGTGGTTATGGTGGTGGTATCTTTTTGTACTATTCACATAGTAATGTAATCACGAACAGTAGGGTATTTTCTAATTATTCAGCTTATAGAGGAGGTGGGATAGATTTGTATCATTCTGGAGACAATATTATATACGGTGAGGTTAATAACAACATATCTGTATATGGTGGAGGTATTTATTTGGGTAGTTCTTCTGGCAACAAGGTATTTGCGAG
>JANXAC010000030.1 GCA_025061835.1 Spirochaetota bacterium | reverse complement strand
TGGAGGGGTGGCCGAGTGGTTTAAGGCGGCGGTCTTGAAAACCGCTGTAGGGTTTTCCCCTACCGGGGGTTCGAATCCCTCCCCCTCCGTCTTAAATTATTCTCTTAATGATTAAGAATTTAAATTATTTGAATCAATTCCATAAAATTTCATTTTTTCCCATAATGCCTTGCGGCTTATCCCAAGTTTTTTTGCAGCCTCTGTTTTTTCATCCGCGTTCTTGAAGAGCCTTTATATCAGATTTTTTTCAAAGTTTTCAATGCATTCTTTAAGGGAAAAATTATTTATAAAGCATCCTCTCTGAAATGAAGAAATAAGAGAAAACTCTTCAGAAGATGTTTAATATCAATAACTCCATCTTTTGAAAGTAGCACAGCTCTCTCAATTGCATGTTTTAATTCTCTTACATTTCCAGAATAATCATAGGAAAGTAAAGCCTTATAAGCTGATGGAATAATAGCGATATTTTGTTTGTTATATTTTTCTTTTCTTTCTCTTAAAAAGGAACAACTATAGGTATTACGCTTATTCTATAAAAGAGAGCTTCTCTGAATTTTTTAACTTTTATTTATTCTTTAAGATTCTTACTTGTGGCATAAATATACCGGACATTAATCTTAATAGGTTCCTTACCTCCAAGACGATATATAATTCCATCTTTAATCACTCTTAATAGTTTTGCCTGAAGACTAAGAGTGGCATATCTCCAATCTCATCAAAAAATATAGTTCCTCCATTTGCTAGTTCAAATTTACCTTTTTTAGTTTCAGTAGCATCCGTAAAAGCACCTTTTTCATATCCAAAGAGTTAAGCTTCAAAAAGTGTTTCAGGAATTGCTGCACAGTTTATTTTTATATAGGGTTTTCCTCTTCTTAGGCTTTGTCTCTGAATGGCATTTGCAATAAGCTCTTTACGTGTTGCACTCTCACCCTGAATTAAAACAGGTACATCTGTTTTTACTATGGCTTCAATTTTATCAAATATTTCTTTCATTACAGGGCTTGTAGAAATCATTCCCTCATACTCTTCTTTTCTTTTAACAAGCTCGTTTAAATACCTTATTTATTTTTCAAGATTACGAAACTTTAAGAATTTCTCTATTGATAAAAGAAGTTCTTCATTTGTAAATGGTTTGGCAATATAATCAAAAGCACCTTTTCTTATTGCCTGAACAGCAGTTTTTACTTGAGCAAAAGCTGTTATAATTATAACCCCTGTTTGCGGAGAAATTGTTTTTATATGTTTAAGTAAAGTAAGTCCATCAACATCTGGAAGTTTAAAGTCAATAATTGCGATATCAAATGAATCTGAATCAAGAATTGATAAAGCTTTTGCTCCATCCTCGCAGGTGGTTATATCATAACTTTGGGTTTTTGAGAAAATGATTCATCCCAAGGTTCATTGCAGAATCGTCTTCAAAGTAGTACCTGATGAAGAAGTTTCAACAAAAATTCTTCCATTATATTGTTCTACAATAGACTTATTTACAGAAAGTCCCAAACCTGTTCCTTTTCCAACTGGTTTTGTTGTAAAAAATGGATCAAAAATTTTAGGTAATATCTCCTCAGATATACCAGGACCTGTATCAGTAAATGAAATATAACATTTTCCATCTTTCAAAAAGGTTTTCACAGTCAGTACTTTTTCTTTTCCTCCGTTGCCTAAATAGCATTAAGCATAGTATTTAAAAATACTTGCTCTATTTTATTTGAATCCACCATTATTTCAGGAATGTCAGGTGATATCGGTTAATTTTAAAATATTTTCTACAAGAGTATTAATAGAAACCCTTGAAATTACAAGCTCTGTATGTTTTGAAAAATCAAGAGGTTGTTTTATTATTTCGTGGTTCTTTAGCCTCATTATAGTTTAAGTTTTAATAGAGTTTAATAAATATTCTACAAATTTTTATAGAAATTCTCCGGTTTTTCTAATAGTAGGAACATACTTTATGGATAGTAAAAATTTTTGATTATGATTATAATTTTAAATAGGATGCCAAAATTTATAATTAGCATCAAATGGATTTTTGTGATAGTAATGCTGGTTCTTGTAACAGGCATATCAGCAAGTAACTATCTATTTTCCTATTATTTTTATAAAGATTTCTTTTTAAACCATATTGAAACTGTTGCTGATTTATTCCATAAGGAAACAGAAAATATAATAAAGCCTATTGAGGTATTTTTGTACAATATTGATAGTTTAGCATATTTTAAATTTTTAGATTTTAATGATGTTGAGAGGACAAACAGATTTTTAATGGATTTTATGAAAAAACATCCTTATGTTACTTCAATAAACTATGGAGACGAAAAGGGAAATGGTTATCTTATCCTAAATGATAGAGGTCAATGGAAAAATAGAATTAAAAAAGCTGAAGATAAAGGATATGTAATCTGGACCACATTAGATAGTGATGGAAAAATAATAAAAAAGATAAGAGTGAAAGACAACTATGATCCAAGAGAAACTGTATGGTATAAACAGGCATTAAACTCCCAAGATATTCAGTGGAGTAAAGAATATATATTCAGAACAACAAGAGACCCTGGAATTACAGCTTCTTTAGAGTTATGTAAAGACTCAAAAGAAGTTGTTGGTATTGATATAATGATTAAGGCTTTTTCTTTGATTCTCAATCAACAAAGAAGTTTTCTTCATCCACAGGCAAAGCTTTATTTATTGTCAGATGGAGAACATGTAATAGCCTATACTAACGAAATACAGACAGAACCAGATAAGATTTATACTCTTGATGAAACCAACTTTCCATTACTCTTTAAAGCATTAAATTCAAAAGAAACTGTGTTTACTTTCAACAATGAGAAATGGTTCGTAAATATTAAAAAATGGAGAAATAAAAATAGAGAGTACTCCCTTATAGTATTAATTCCACATAGTGTGCTAACAAGAAATCTTAACTTGCAAATTTTTTATCAGTCTTTTTTTTCTTTGTTACTTATAATGCTCGTCTTCATCTATATTTCCCAAAAATATATAAAGCCTTTATTAGAAGTTTCAAGACAAATAAGTGGACTCGGATTTAGAGAAATATATTTTGAAAAGTATGCTCAAAGAACAGACGAAATAGGATACTTAAGTAGAGCAATCTCAGAGGCTTCAGTACAAATATTGAAAGCTAAGGAAGTAGAAAGAAAAATGCAAGAATCCGCCCATTTTGAATCTGTAAAACGTTCTCTTGGTGAAGCAGTGCACAGATTTAAAGATATTATTAATATTATTCAAGGATTTGCAACCCTTGCTCAGCCAAAAGTCGCAGATGATTTCGTAAAAAATGCCTTACAACAGATAGTGAATGCTTCAAAAAAGGCATTATATCTTATAAAAGAAATCATAAACATTACTGGAGAAAGAATATATGAAATGAAAAAAGTTGATCTAAACTCAATAATTATCTCTATGAAAACAAAGATAGAATCACAGATTGAAGACTCTATAAAAATAGTTTATCAAATCTCTAAGAGTCCTATTTGGGTTAATCTTGACATTGAAGCCTTTAATGAAGTATTGACAAACTTACTACAAAATGCTAAGGATGCTATGCCAAAAGGTGGAGTAATAACAATAAAAACAGATTTAGTTGATTTTTTGGATAAACAATTTGCAGTTTTATATGTATCAGACACTGGTGTTGGTATGGATGAAGAAACAAGAAAAAAGATATTTGAGCCCTTTTTCACAACAAAAGGAGCAAAAGGAACAGGTCTTGGACTTTCCATTGTTTACAGAATTATACAAGATCACTCTGGATTTATTGATGTTCAAAGCGAACTTGGTAAGGGAACCACTTTTAAGATCTATTTACCATTAGTTAAATAAAGACATTACAATAGTTACTGCTTCTTCTGGTGAATGAGACTTTATTATGCCAGGTATATTCCATGTCTTTAATCCAACCACTTTTTTACCTGTTTTTAATGCTAAAGCTATCTCACTTAGTGTTCCATATCCTCCACCAATTGCAATAAGAGCATCAGAAGCTCTGACTATAAGAGAGTTTCTCATCTCTCCCATACCTGTGGGAATTGGAATTTTTACATATGGATTAGCATCTTCTTTTTTGTCTGTCGGTAGTATTCCTACAGTAACTCCTCCTTCAGAGTAAGCTCCTTTACATGCGGCTTCCATTACCCCTCCTAATCCCCCTGTAACAACGATAACATTTTCTTTTGCAAGAAGACGTCCCACTTTTTCTGCCAAGTCTAAAAGTTCTTTTTCTGCCTCACCTGCTCCTATTACTCCAATAATTTTCATAATATTTCAACCACTGTTACAGAGTCTCCCCCTTCATCGGGATTTCCCTTACGAAAGCTTTTTACTGCTGGATGGTCTTTTATATAGTCTCTTACAGCATCTCTTAGTATTCCCTTTCCTATTCCGTGTAATATTATGCCTTTGTAAGACTCACTAAGTGAAAGTTCATTTAAAAATCTTTCCACTAAGGGTATGGCTTCATCAACTCTCATTCCCCTAATATCAAGTCTTCTGGAGGACTCCTCCTTTTCATCTTTTTCAGAAGCTTTTTTATTTGTAAAGACTAAAGATTCAAACCTTTTATCATTAATATTAGATACTTTCTCAATCTCTCTTAATCCTGCCTCAATCTGCGCAGTGTCAGCTTGAATTCTTGCTCTATTATCTTCAATAGTTAATACCTTGCCTATAAGATTTAGATTTCTGATTTTAACAATGTCTCCTGGATTTATTTCTTCTTGTTTTTTAGTATCTTCAGAAATAAACTGTTTTGACATATCAGATATCTTTTGAGAGATCTCTTTTAGTCTTTTTCTATCTGCCCTTTTTGCTTCTTCATAAAGAAGATTAATTTCTCTTTTTAGTTTTGTTAGCATAAATTGAGCTTCCATTTTTGCTTCTTCAACTATTTTTTTCTTATTTTCAGAAGCTAAGGCTATTTCTCTTTCAAGTCTTTCCTTCTCAGTATTAATAAAAGCCTCAATTTTTTCAAGCTCTACAAGCTTTCTTTGATATTCCTCCTTAGTTTTTTCAAGCTCGTTAATAAGCTCATATATTTTTTTATCCTGAGTTCCTTTAAGTTCATATGCTCTCTTTATAAGCTTCTCTGGGAATCCATACTTTTGAGCAACTTCAAGGGCATAGGAAGGAGTAAGACTACCAATGCTTAACTTATAAAGCGGTGTCATGGTTTTTTCATCAAAAAGCATTGAGGCTATCTCTATATTCTGATGAGTAGCTGCAAATAACTTAACTTTACTTAGATGAGTTGTAGCAAAGGTAAGAACTCTCCTATTTTGTAGTTCTTCAAGTATTGCACAAGCTAAAGCAGAACCCTCTTCAGGGTCTGTATTTGTTCCTATTTCATCAAGAAGAACAAGGGTTTCTGAGTCAGCATTTTCAACTATTTTCTTAAGAGTTACGATGTGGGATGCAAAACTTGAAAGATGCTCTTCAATTGAGCCTTCATGATATAGGTCAACATATATATTTTTTACAAATGGAATTATTGAAGATGCACTTGCTGGAATTGGAAGTCCTGAAATAGCCATTGCTGTTAAGACTCCTATGGTTTTTATTGTTACAGTTTTACCTCCTGCATTAGGACCTGTGATAACAAGAACTTTTTTATCCTTAAGTTCAAGATTTAGAGGAACTACATTTTTTGAAAGTAATAAAATAGGATGTCTTGCATTTATTAGTTTGATAACTGTGTCTTTAGTTAGTTGAGGTGCTTCTGCACGAAACTTTTGAGAAAACCTATATATAGAAAGCATTTTATCAAGATACACAAGTAGTTCAAACTCTTTTTGAAGATTTTCGCTAATTTGATGAATATCAAAGGATATTTCCTTTAAAATCCTTATTTCTTCAACTCTTTGTTCAATTAATAGTTCTTCAAGTTTCTTAGAGAAAGCTGTTACCTCAGCAGGTTCAATAAATGCTGTCTCACCTGAACGAGAGATATCATGAACAATACCTGGAATCTGTCCCTTTGAGTCCATTCTCACAGGAATAACCCAACGGTTATTTCTTTTAGTAATAAATCTATCTTGAAGAAAAACAGCAACATTTGAACGATTAATTATTTCCTCCAGCTTTTGTTTTATTCTTTCTTCAGTTTGTCTTATCTGTTTTCTTATGTATTTTAGAGTCGTAGAGGCTGTATCAAGAATATTGCCTTCTTCATCAACTGTGTTTTCAAGTTTTTCAAGAATATAGGGTTGACCAATTGAGAAAGTAGTTTTGAGAATATCTTTTATTTTCTTCCTTAAGAAAGTAAAATTAAGAAGTTCATCCACATTTGAAGATACTCTGTCTAAGACTCTTAGAACCTTTAAAAACTGAGTTAATTCCTGAGGTTCAAAAAATACTCCTTCTTTTTTAGCCTTTTCAATTAAACCACTAATATCAGGAAAGGAAGATATTTGAAGATTTCCTCCGCTGTCAAAATATCTTTTTATCTCCTCAAACTCTTTAAGAGAATTCTCAGCTAAGGTAAAATCATCAAAAGGAAAAATATTTTTTATAACCCTTTTAGTAGCTTCTGATGCTGCAAACTCTTCTATTGAGCTTAATACTTTGTAAAAATCTAAATCTTCAAGGGCTTTCTTCTCAATCAATCAAACTTCTCCAGAAGCTTCTTCTTTTTTTCATCAATTATTTTTGAAATTTTTTCAATCTGATTTAAAATTTCTTTTTTAGTCTCAGAGCTTAGTTCCTGACCACGCTCTTTAATATCTTTAATTTTATCTTTTAGCATATCTGAAAGCTCTTCAATTTCCTCATAAAGCTCTTCTGCAACTTTCACAGTCTTTTTTCTGAGCTCTTTTGCCTTTCTTTTAATATCTCTTCTTGTTTCTTCTCCTGACTTTGGTGCATAAAGAAGTGCTATAGTTGCTCCAACTACTCCACCTATAAGAAATGCCACCAAAACCTTAATTTCCTGCCTCATCTTAAGCCTCCCTAGATATTTTATTTAATTTTAACACTTTTGTTTATTTTACCGATAGCTTGTGAAGTAAAAATTTTTTTCTGTGCTAAAAAATAAACTAATATGTTTTAAAATTATGTAAAATTCCATGACCTTTTTCAAGTAGAAATATATAGATTTTCCCATCCCAAATTTGAATCTCTCGGTTTATCAAACCCGCTAAACAGATAAATCTCTTGTTTTTTCTCCAGAAGATAATAAATCTTTAAAACTTCTTCATAACTAAGCATTCTCATGTTATTTTTATCTCATATCTTTTCCTACAAAATGATAAAAAGGGCCTTATTTGGTCATTCTTTTAACATTAAGAATTAGTTTTTAATAGCCAAAACAGAAAAACTCCATTTTACCTGAACTTTTAAGCTATCCAAGAAGTCTGTTATCTCTCTGTAAAAACCATTAATAAGTTGTTTTAAAACTTTCCTCAATAAGCTCTCTCAATTTCCTAAAAAATTCATTCTCATAAGAAAAGAATCCGCCTGTATCCTTCTACATTGGCTTTGAAGTATGCTAATGTGGCTGATATTGAAAAAGTTCTTCAAAGTGTTACAGCTGGTAGAAAACTCTCTTTTACTGCTTTGGATATTAAAAAATGGGCTAAGGAATCCATAAGTAATGTTTATGAGTCTGGAAAGTTTAAAGGTAAAAGTAGACTTTCTAAAAGAGAAAACAGGCATTTGAGAAGGGTTATATGGCTTATGAGCGTTTATGTTATAAGGCATAATGAATACTTCAGGGAATACTTTAACCGTAGAAGAGCTGAAGGTCTTGCATACAAGAAAGCTGTGCTTGCTGTGGCTTATAAACTCTTGAGAATTATCTATGCAATGCTTAAGAATAAAACTACTTTTAGCACTGTTCATAATCCTTTACCTTTTGTATGTAACGAGGTACATTATTCAATAGTTGACTCCCTACAGGAAGCTTGCATTTGTAATAGAAAGGGATTAAAATATTTATTTTGCTTACTGTCCAGAGCTTAAGGGATATTTATCCCAGGTTGATACCTAAGATGAGGCTATGAAAAACTTAAATACGCAATTGAACTTTATCTTGAAACAATCACTTCAGGAAAAAACTCCTAAAAAGAAAGAGATTCATAATGTTAAAATATGGTTTTAAGGTTGGCTAAGCAATAGAGGTTAACTAAATAAAAAGCTGAATCATTTAGTTTAAAAAGCTGGATTTTTTTAAGAAACAGAGGCAGTTATAGAATCTACATTAACGAAGAAGAAAAAAATAGTTAATTCCTTTCATTTAGGTAAAAAACTACATTCAAGAATTTTTTATGGAAGTATTATAGCAATAAAAAGTAATCAATACACATTAAAAAGATTATAAGATATCTTCATAGATGAGAAGTTAGTTTTGACTGGAATGAATTATGTATATAAGTGCAATTTGTCAGCAATAAAGTAATATAAAAATAATATAAAAATAGCTATATACAGGAGAATAAAATATTTTTTAATTGGAATATGGGGTGTATAAATCACTTGGGCATAATGTTTTTGGAATTATTCATGTAAAATCAAATAAGAAAGGTCAATAAAATTTAGAAATCTCATAATGTTAAAAAATGTCTTCAGTAATGAATAATTTTTTAAATGAACTTAAAGATGCATTAAAAGAACAAATTGTTCTTTAATATTTTCTTATTAGTTTCTTTTCTTTCTTTATCAAAAAACCATCCCCATTTATTAAAATATCGGATTGCATCAACTATATGATAAATAAGTAGTTTAAAGTTTTTATAAGAACCTCTACCCCATTCATGATAGATTTCACAGTAAGGATACAAAATAGTTTTGCTTGTGCTATGTATTCTTCTTGATAAATCAAGGTCATCACAGTAAAGAAAAAATCTTTCATCAAAAAGTCCGATTTTTTCTAAAATTTTAACTCTTAAAAACATAAAACATCCGGACAAAAAAGGAGCTTCTATAATTTTATCATAACCTGTAAATCTAAGCTCATAAACATTTTGTCTTTTTTCAACAATTTTTTTAAAAACTCCCCAATTCAAAAATCTTCTACTGAAAAGATCAAAAGGAGTTGGTAGTAGTTTGCAAAGATACTGTAACTTACCATTAGGATAAAGAACTTTTGGCATTACTAAACCTACTTCTTCATTTTCTTCCATAAATCTATACAGTTTTTCTAAAACTCCTTCATTAAAATAAATATCTGGATTCATTGCTAAATGATATTTTATGTTGTTTTCTAAGGATTTTTTTAAGGCTATATTATGGGCTTTACCATAACCCAAATTTTTTCTCGTATGAATATATAAAATTTTTTCACTCAGAGATTTTATTTCTCTTAATTTATCTCCTCTTGAATTATCTATTAAAAAAAGATGTTTAACCAAATTTGATTTTAGAACACTTTCAATTGCTTTTATAAGAATACTTTTATCTGTATGGTATAAAACTATTGAGACATTTAGGTCTTGCATATTTATCCCACAACACAGTGAGTGTGAAAATAAATCCGATATTTCTTATAATACCGTGTTTTAAGAAATTTCCTTTACAAATCTTTAAAGGCCTTGATAGAATTCCCCTGTTAAAGATTTCTAAATAGGAAAGAATAATATCCTTTTTTTCTTTTGGTAGCAAATTTTTATAAATCTCAAAAAATTCTTTTGCTTGTTCAACTGTTTTAAAAACAGAGATAAAAGCATCTTTTGGATTTTTAGCAAATCTCTTTAGAAAATAACTTAGTGAGTATTTTCTTGCTCCTATATCTTGAGATTCATGCTGTCTGTAAAAAACTAATGGTTTTTCTATATAATCTATCACTCCAAAAGCTGAAGCTAATAAAGCTAACCACCAGTCATGCATTATAGCTTTATTGGGTATTGTATTTACAAGGCCTTTTAAAGCCTTATTTATCATTACAGTGCATCCAGTTACATTGTTTTGAATAAGCAAATAGTTTAAATTTCTTTTTTGCGGAGTTGTTCTTTGATATTTCCATAAAGATTTAGCTAAAATATTTAAATTTTTATCTACTACAATTAGATCACTATGAATTAGTATAGGACTTTCTTTACCATAGATATTTTCAAGTTTAAGCATTTTTATCATATTTAACTCAATCTTGTCAGGTAACCATATATCATCTTGATCTGCAAACATAAAATAATCTCCCTCTGTTTCTTTAAGTAAAGTAAGAAAACTCTTACAGGCTCCTAAATTACCTAAGGTATCTTTTATTAGATAGACTTTTTGTGGTCTTTTCTTTTTAAATTCCTCTAAAATACTCAGAGTATTATCTTGGGAGTTATCATCTCTTACAAAAAGAATCCATTCTTTAAAGCTTTGATTTTCAAGTGATTTTAAAAATTCTGGTAAAAATTTTTCTCCATTATATGTTGAAAGAATAATATTAATCTTCATACGAGAGATTCTTTATAAAGCTTACATATATCTGCATGATTTCCTATGGCTTTTATTCTATGTTCGTCTATCCATATAGCTCTATCACATAGTTTTTCCACTTGATCTGGAACATGTGTTACTAATAAGATGGTGACAGAATTTTTCCTAAAACTCATTATTTTATCCATGCATTTTTTTTGAAAGTTTATATCTCCTACAGCTAAAACTTCATCTATAAGAAGAATATCTGGTTCAAGGTGTGCAACTACAGAAAAACCTAATCTTGCAACCATACCAGATGAGTAAGTTCTGAGAGGTTGATCTATAAACTCTCTGAGTTCAGAAAAATCAATAATTTGGTCCAGTTTCTTTAAAACTTCTTTTTTAGTCATTCCTAATAGGATTCCGTTTAAGATTATATTTTCTCTTCCTGTAAGTTCAGGATGAAAACCTGCGCCAAGCTCAAGAAGAGGTAAAACTCTTCCTTTAACAATAACTGTTCCACGGTCGGGTTTAATCACTCCGGCTATTAGTCCTAAAAGTGTGCTTTTTCCAGCTCCGTTTCTTCCTATAATTCCTAAACATTCACCTTTATAAACTTCAAAAGAGATATTCTCTAATGCAGTAAATCTTCTTTTTAAAGTTCCATATATAGCTTTGGGAATATTAAAAAGAAAAGTTTTAAAGCCTGCTTTAATATAGCCATAATGAGGATAAGTTTTTGTTACATTATCTAATACTATAACGGGTTCCATTACAATACTTCAGCAAATTTCCATGATAGTCTTTGAAACACATAAAAACCTAAAAGAAAAATTGCTATACCCCATCCAAGAGAGATTAAATAAAGTTCAAAATCTAGGTATCCTTTCATAAATATAAGATGCCAGTTTTCAATTATAGAATACATGGGGTTTAGAAGAAGATAACCCCTATATTCCTCTGGAATTAGTTTGGTTTCATAAATTATAGGAGTAAGATAAAATAATATATTTAAACCTATTTGAACAAACCTTTCAAGATCTCGAAAAAAAAGGTTGGCAGAGGAAACTAGAAGAGAAAATCCATAAGTGATAATGAATTGAGATATAACTACCAAAGGTATACCATAAAGCCAGTTTAAAGTTAGCGGAATTTCATAATAAAGAACGAAAACGAAAATTATAGGAAGAGAAACTATATAGTGAAAAGCATCGTTTAGCACATTGCTAAGAGGAATAAAGTAGCGAGGAAAGTTAATCTTTTTAATAAGAGAAGCATTTCCAATCAAGCTAACAGCTGATGAGGCAACTGAGTTAGCAAACCACTGCCAAGGAAAAAGTCCTGTGATAAGAAAGAGAGTAAAGTTTTCTATGGGAATTTTTAATATAATTTGAAAGGCAAAATAGAAAACTATAGCTAGTGAGAGAGGATGAAGCACTGACCATAGATAACCAAGGAAACTTGATTTATATTTGACTTTAATTTCTTTAAAAGTAAGAACATTTATTAAATTAATTTTGTATAAAAAATTAGATATATATTTTTTTTTTCTTTTCATAATTTTATTTATTATTTGAAAAAATTTCTTTTACTAACCCTTTTATTCCTTCCGTTTTTATGATGTATTTAATTTTATTATATAAATATTTTCTATAATTTTTGTCTCTTATACTTTTTTTACAACTTCTATAAATTCTTTTTATTATTATTTCTAAATCTTTTATAAAAGTAGTTTTAGTTTCTATTTCATTAGAAGCTTTCGATAAATAATTTTTTATTATATCTGGATGTTCTATATGCGCTCTCCATTTAAACCAGTTATAAAAACATTTACCATTAGGAATGACTTTAAATGGATCTGAATAAATTTCTTGTAAATCTCTGCGCATTCTATATATAATTCTATGGACTAACTGAATAGGCTCGCCGTTTTCAAAATTTTGATAATGAGCATAGGCAAAAGGTAGATTAGCAGCCTTATCGTCTTTTATTTGTAATTTATACCATTTAATAAGTTCCTTAACTGCTTCATTGTCTCCTGCATATTTTAAGACCATGATCTCATGTGCTTTGCTATCGAACCCTGTAAAATGATAAAACCCTAAAGGTTTATCATCGACAAAAAAACCTTTTTCAAAGTTGCCATAAAGTTTTCGCGTAGTTAAATTCCATGGAGCAACATTAAAACGTGGTGATCTTATAATTTTTATTTTTTCAAAAAAACAGGGAACGAGATTTATCCATTTTTGATCGACCCATAGACCTTTATTCAATTCTGCATAACAAAATCGATCTAATCTATCTGCCCACCAATGTGCAAATTTTTTACCTTCTGAATCATTTTTGACTCCTATGAATCCTAAATTAAAAATACCATAATTTAAACTACATATTTCATTATCAATAATTGCATCATGAATTGTTTCTGGTTCAGTTTGATGTGGCGTTAATAGAATACTGAATTCGTTAAAGTATTCTATTAAATCGTCTAAACGAGAAAATACTACTATATCTGGATCAAAATATAAAACGGCACTAGGATCATTTTGGAAAAGATGTAAGAAAACATATGGTTTTACAGCAGTACACATTTCCAGTAAAGAATATTTAAAAATCCAAGATTTGAAATTAGGTATGTTAAGATCTTGATAAAGAATAAAATCATCAAAAGGTTCTGATTTTAACTCAAACCATTCTGGAATTTTATCTATAACAAGATATAATTTAAATTCTGGATGGAATTTTTTAAGTGATTTAGCTAATACCCGCGCTTTTGGTAAATAATTTGCTGCTATGCTTGTAAAAATATAAATCATGATTTATTTTTATATAACTCATTAAAAAATTTTATCATAATTTGTAAAGCTATTTCAACATCAATGTCTGGTATAAGGCGACTGTTGGGATAATTTTGTAAATATTCAGCTTGTGCTCCTATATTGAAAGCTACTATAGGCAGGTTCATAGACATAAGTTCATGTACGACATATGAAAAGGTTTCAGGCCAAATGGAAGGAAAGAAAAAAATATTGACTCCGCTTTTTTCAATTATTTCTGGTAGTTTAGAGGAAGTATATTTACCTGTTATCGATAATATCGATGTGAATAATGGTGGATTTTTAATCTCTCCAATTATAGTTATTTTTATAGGAAGCTTTTTTTCTATTATTAAATTCACTAAATCTTTAATTATTTTTTCACCTTTAGCTGTATTATAAATTGTGCCTACTATACCTATATGTAATGAAGAGGTTGAGTTGATATTTGCCTTTCTTAAAGTTTCGATTTTATGAGGAATAATAGAAATTTTATTTAGATTTACTTCAGGATAAGCTTTTTTGAGTATTTCCTGAGATGATTTAGAAAAACAGATAATACTATCAGAAAATGTTAGAAATTCATACCACATTTCTCGCCATAGGAGGATATTATTGTAATTATAAAATTTTTTAAATTCACCGTTATGATGTTGCAGACATTTCACACATATATCTGTTTTAGGGATATTACAATATTCATTTTTATAATCTAGAAGATTATATGATGGACAAATGCAAAAATAATCATGAATTGCTAGCGATATTTTAATATTTTTATTGTTTTTCTTTAAAGTTAAAAGTTCGTGAATTATTATTAAAGGATCTTCAAATGAATAAAGATTATTTACAAAAATTTCTTTAATTTGTATATCTTTAAAAATATCTAATAAATTACAAGTTTCAAAATAGAATGTTTTACACTCATCATTGTTATACCAATTAACCCAATAAGACAGGGTTCTAAGATCATAAAATAGATGTAGAACTATTTTATTATGTTTTAATTCAGAAATAAGTTGTTTACTGTATTTATTTGCTCCTCCTCCTAGATTATGATCTATTATTAAAATCATTTCCTTATTTTGATTATTTTCTTTTAACAATTTTTTAAATAATTTCGTTTTATCATTTTTTCTAAACTTTATAAAAAATTTATATAAGAGATCTTTGATTTTGTTATAAATTTTTATATATAATTGTCTATAATTTTTTTGAATTAGATAAATTAAGCTTATTCTAATCCATTGATTAAATTTACATAAATTAAAATTCGAATGGTTTTTAACATCAATTATATCTGTAACATCAATAGCATAAACTGAATTATCATTACATTTAATTTGTAAATAAAATTTATCGGGAAAACTCATTTCCATATTAATATTAATTATAAAGCCAGAATATTTAGCCTCTATAATTTGATAACTTTCGAAAACATCCTCACGTGGCAAACCATACTCTAAGATTGATTTATATTCTCTATTCTTTTTTTTGCATAAAAATATTATATTATCAATTTTTTTTGTCTTATGAAAGATCCAACCCCATCCATAAATTCTTTTTTTCTTTAGAATTAAACTATCTATATTGTACATTAGTTCTTCATTAATTAAAGAATCAAACCATTCATTTGGTTTTCTTCCTTCTTTCAAACCATGCATCACAAAGTGTTCTAACGGGTCTACATCTGCATTTCTTACATCGGGATTTTGTCTCAGATAGTAAACAGAATCAAATAGGCCTGAAAATTTAATTATCCAATAATCTTTCTTAAACTTGCCTCTCATAATTTTTAACCCTTTAAATTTTTAATTTTCTTCTTAACCATCTCATTAGGTCGTGTAATTCGCCAGCTCTTACTAAGATATACTTTTATCAATTCATTTTCTGTTTGAGATAGCTTTGAAGCGAGTTCTTCTTTTTCATTTACTGTTTTTATCAATTCATTTTCTGTTTGAGATAGCTTTGAAGCGAGTTCTTCTTTTTCATTTACTGTTTTTATCAATTCATTTTCTGTTTGAGATAGCTTTGAAGCGAGTTCTTCTTTTTCATTTACTGTTTTTATCAATTCAT
>JANXAC010000029.1 GCA_025061835.1 Spirochaetota bacterium | reverse complement strand
ACTTGAAACGAAAAACCTTAAGTTTGACTACATCTTTGCTGATCCTTTTTATGATTTCAAAGAATACACAGACCTTATACTAAAACTTGGAGCATTATGTAATACAAATACTATCGTTATAATTGAATACTCTTCTAGAAACAAAATAGAGATCCCTGAAGATGTTAGAGTTATACAGTCAAAAAATTATGGTGAAACTAGGTTAGATTTCCTAACCTTCTCACACTCTTATTAGATACAATTCTATCCAATAATCAAGATCCTGAGGAAGATAGTTATTAGCAAGAATCAAGCGCCTAGGAGCAAATAATTTAGGAGATCTTATAATTCCACCAAGTTCCGCTAGTAATCTTGAAGTATTATTATTTATCTTCCCAACAACTACACCATTCTTGAGTATAACCTTTATCTCGCTGCTATCACTCAAAAGTATTACTTCATTTTTGGTACTGCTTTTTATGTATTCTGAAATACCTAAATATCTATCCTGGTCAAAGAGAGGAGTCATGACCCTTATTACGCCTTTTTTAAACAACAGATCAAAATTGAAGTCGTCAAGAAAAATCTCAACATTTTTGATGATATTCCTCAGAGTATTATTAGGTTGCTGATTATATAAATAGGAAAGGATATTTTTCATCTCCATCAATATCCATAACATATCCTTATTGTTCAGATTTTGAATTATCATGGATTTATTATTGCTAACTATCTCAAAATCTGCTGCTAGAAGTGAGACAAACTCATAGAAGAAATCAACAAATCTTTCAGACTCCAACTTTGACAATAAAGACTCTATCTTTATCATAGGGTCAAAGTATGGTGTAATCTCATCATCAGACACAGTTTTCCTAATCTCAAAGAATACTCTCTCATCAGGAAGACCAAAATTGAATATTGATTTGAGGTTTATTGAAAAGAAACCTTCTTCTACAAATTCAGTTACTTCCCTAGGAAGAACAAATTTTGAACCATTCAACAACACTGTAATTCTGTAGTTTGAGTCAACATAGTAATTCAACGAAACTGGCGTATCTTCGTAATACATTTTAGTGCTGTTGAGATCATCTGGCATTCCATTAACCACTATTGTTCTTACATCAAAAGCCTCAATAGTCTTTACACTTATACCACTAGGTAGTATCCCTATAGAATTTATAAACTTGTAGAGTTTAATATCATTTAGTGAAACAATCTGAAAGAATATATTGGCTATATCCTTCGGAAGTAGTAGTAGGTTTGAAAGTATCTTCTTTAGATTTTCTACAGTAGAGTTTCTATATAGTATTCTGAACCCTGGTAGCGTAAAACCACTCTTTATCAGAGCCAACCCTATCTGAACTTCTTGAGACTCTTCTTTGAATAGTCCCTTAATCCTAAATAGATTTTCAAACACTTCTCTCTTAGAAGATATATTGATTAACGAAACCTCCTTTATTGTATCTAGCATAACTTAATATTCTACTCTAATCTACCTTATTATCTCCGCTATCTCAAATTTACCATTATTGATCACATAAACAGTAAAAGTTGAGTTTATGTTATCACCGTTTTCATTGAACTTTATTACATCGTTTCCAATACTAAATTCCGTTTTTGATATAAAACTATTTGCCCCTTCTCTCGAAAAGGCACCTTCCTTCAACAAATTCGTTAGGGCTGTGAGTAATATTTTTGTTGCTAGGTAAGAGTTGTAGTCAAAAGGACCTATTTCATCGTTAGGGAAAGATTGCTTATATTTCCTGTAGAAATCGCTATTTTCATCAAGAGGACTTCCTATGAAAGTTATGATATCTCCATTTGCTGAACTTCCTGCTAATTTCACATATTCATCTGTCTTAAGCCCATCACCACCTACAAAAGGAACATTCAATCCAACTTCATCGGCTTGTTTTGTAAGCAACGCTCCTTCAACATAAACTCCACCAAAAAATACTGCTTGAGGGTTTGTTTGCTTAATTTTAGTAAGCAATGCTTTAAAGTTTCTTGCTCCTACCGACACCGAGTCTCTACCAAGAACAACTCCTCCTAGTTTCTTAAACTCCTTCTCAAACTCGTCTGCAATACCCTGTCCATACTCTGTCTTATCGTCAATAATATAGACTTTAGTTATTCCTCTCTTCACAATGAACTTTGCGGCAACAGGTCCCTGTTGTGCATCAGTAGGACACACTCTGAAAACATTCTTGTATCCCTGAAGTGTTAATTTTGGGTTTGTTGAAGCAGGTGTTATCATAGTTAGGTTTCTTCTGTTATAGACTGTTGAAGCAGGAATTGAACAACCACTGTTCAGATGCCCTACTACACCAATCATAGCACTATCTGATGCTATCTTCTCAGCAACATTCACAGCCTCACCCTCATTAGCCCTATCATCAAAGAATTCTAGATCTACCCTAACATTCGTATAATTATTAGTAAATTCTGAATGTGCGAGTATTACACCCCTCTTTATACCTTGACCAAGAGTCGCTATATCACCCGTAAGAGGAGCAGCGACAGCAATCTTAAAAACTTTCTGTCCGCCCTCCTCCACAGGACCACAACCATATACAAACAATAATATCGTAATACTAACAAAAACACAAACAAAACCTAAAACTTTCCTCATATCACAACCTCACTACACCTAATTATAAAAATACAACTATTAATTCACAACAAAATGAGACAATGTCTGTAGAGTCTAAAATTCACAATTAAGTTTATACAATGCGAAATTTTGAAACCTCCATTCTAATCATACAGACTTAACGAAACTTTTATGAAGAACCCTTTGAGATCTTTGTATGACTGGGTTTTGAGTTGGGCTGACAAACCCGGTGGAAACGTAGCACTGTATTCCATATCACTTGCGGAGTCTTCTTTCTTCCCAATACCTCCAGACCCTCTACTCATAGCATTCTGCCTATCAAAACCAAAAGAGAGCCTTAAATTTGCATTCTTCACAACATTATTTTCTGTCATAGGTGGAGTAATAGGTTATCTAATAGGAGTCTTTCTTTTTGAAACAGTTGGTAAGGCTATTATAAACTTCTACAATTACTGGGATGCATATAACAAAGTTAAAGAACTTTTTGATACCTATGGCTTTATAGCAGTTATGATAGCAGGCTTCACTCCTATACCATACAAAGTATTCACAATCGCATCAGGCTCATTCTACTTCAACCTACCACTCTTTATTATAGCATCCATATTAAGTAGGGGGGCTAGGTTTTTCCTTGAAGCCGTGATACTACTGTTCTTCGGAGAAAAAGCAAAAGAGTTCATTGACAAATATTTTGACTGGCTTGCGATAGCATTCGTAATACTCCTTGTAGGGGGCTTCTTGATTTTAAGATATGTTATATAGTATATTTAACAAATGAAGAAACCTAACAGACTGATAAACGAGAAAAGCCTATATCTACTACAACACGCTTACAATCCTGTTGATTGGTATCCTTGGGGAGATGAAGCATTCAATAAAGCAAAAGAAGAGGATAAGATTATATTTCTATCAATCGGATACTCTTCTTGTCATTGGTGTCATGTGATGGAAAGAGAGTCGTTTGAGGATGAAGAAGTCGCTCAAATCCTCAACAAGTATTTCATTCCAATAAAAGTTGATAGGGAAGAACGCCCTGATATTGACAGTCTTTATATGGATGTATGTATGATGATAAACGGTAGCGGTGGATGGCCACTCAATTTGTTTCTGACACCTGATAGAAAACCATTTTTCGCACTAACCTACATACCAAGATACCAAAGATACGGAATGATGGGAATAGTTGAATTACTAAAAACAATACATAACATTTGGATTACAAGAAGAGAAGAGATAATAAAATCATCAAATGAGATTACCTATAACCTAGATAGATACTTCAACCTAAAACCTTCAGAAGATAGTTCTAAAAATATACCTACCCAATCGGAAGTCGTTAGAGAGTTAATTAATTACTACACTAATACCTCTTCAGCGAAAAACAAATTTCCAACATTTCACAACTTTGTCTATTTACACGACTATATAAAGAAAACAAAAGACTTCAAAACGCTAACCATTATTCACAGAATACTAAAAGAAATCAGGTTAAGTGGAACTTATGACCAAGTAGGCGGAGGTTTTCATAGATATTCAACAGACCCATACTGGATACTACCACACTTTGAGAAGATGTTATACGATCAGGCATTCGCAATGATTGCCTACTCTCTATTCTACAACCTAACCAACGATGAATTGTTCAAGGAAACTGTTTTAGAAATCTACGAATACCTAGAAAGAGAACTTTTGAGTCCTGAAGGTGCTTTTTTCTGCTCCGAAGATGCGGAAAGCGGTGGTGGGGAGGGAGAGTTTTACATCTGGACAACAAAAGAACTCTCATCAATACTCGGAAATGACTATCAGAAATTCAAAACTTTCTTTGAACTATCAGACGATGGTAATTATGAAGAAGAAGCAACACAAAGTAAGACTGGTAAGAATATTATCTTCTTCAGGAAGGAACTTATTGACAGACTAACCTATGAGGAATATATTGATATAAAAAAATTACTCCTAAAGTTGAGAATAGAAAGAAGTAAAAGAGAAAAACCGTCAAAAGACAAAAAAATCCTTACAGATTGGAACGGTATGGTTGCCTACGCAATGTCTTTGAGTGGAGTATTGGTAGATGATGATAGATTACTAAAAGCATCTAAAAGATGTGTTGATTTTCTAATAACAAACCTTTACAAAGACGGTAAATTGTATCACAGGTATGCGGATGGCGAAGTTGCGATAGATGGAATGTTAGATGATTACAGTTATTTAATCCTTTCCCTATTACAAACTTACCAAATTACCCTTGAAGATAAATATCTTGAGCACGCCTATGAACTTACCAAAAAGTGTATAGAACGGTTTTACGATGTATCTAATGGTGGATTTTACCTAAGTGAAGGCAAAGACACACCAGTAAGGAAGAAAGAGTTTATTGACACTTCTTATCCTTCTGGTAATTCAATTATGCTCAACAACCTAATCAAACTATACAATATAACCTACGACAGCCAACTTGAAGAGATGATAGAAAAAACGATACAAACATCCAGTCTCTACTCCTACCATACCTCATCTGTATTCTTTTACCACTGTAACGAGGTTTGGAAAGAAGGTGTCAAAAAGATAATAATTGTAGGTAACTCCAACGAGGATATAAAGCCTATTATGAAACATTATCCAACTCAAACTGTTATAGTTAAAAAAAGTGATTATACTACGATGATATGTAGTGAGATGGAAAGTTTCAAAGAAGAAGGTTTCTACATCTGTATAGGTAGAAGTTGTCTTCCTAGAGTGAGTAGCATTCAAGAAGTTCTATCTCAAATTTCTAAATTTTAGAAATATCATACTTATTCTCTTACTCAAATATGTCTTCGCATTTAATATATTCCAATAAATAAACCATGCTCAAAAGACTTTTCAAACCTCTTCTTGGTCCATTCTACATAAGTTCTCTCCTTTTCTATCATAAAAAAATGTCTATTAAGTATTTTAGCAACAAAACCTGTAGTTCCTATGCCAGCCATAGGGTCAAGTATAAGATCCCCCTCCTTCGTAGAAGTGATTATCACTCTCCTCAGAAGATCAACGGGTTTCTGTGTCGGATGAACCTTTCTACCTTTCTCATCCTTTAGCCTTTCCCCTCCAGAGCATATAGGTACTCTCCAAACATTTTCATATACCTTCCCTACACCAAACTGCTTTGCGTATTCTTTGTTGAAAGTGTATTTCTTTACGCTTTTATCTTTTACTGCCCATATAAGTGTTTCTGTAGCGTTGGTAAACCTTACTCCTAGCCAGTTAGGCATAGGGTTAGTCTTAAGCCATATAATATCGTTCAATATCCAAAAACCCATATCCTGCATACACCTCCCCCAACGGTGTATGTTATGATACGTACCTATAACCCAGAGAGTCGCATTGGGCTTCATAAGTCTCTTTACTCTTTCCAAAACTTTCATCACAAAGTTATCGTACTCTTCAAAGTTTTCAAACTTATCCCACCCTTCGCTAACACCATCAACTTCTGTCTTAACTTCCCATCGTTTTAGTTTTCTACCCTTTGGAAGCTGAAGGTAGTAGGGCGGGTCTATAAAAACCATATCAAAGACTCCATCGGGTAGATTATCCATAACCTGCAAACAATCACCTTCAACTAGGACATCTACCAGCTCCTCACCTAAGAAATCTTTCTGCGAAAAGACTTTCATGACTAAAATAATTTTGAAATTCCTACGCATCAAATGAGAAATTAGGGAACATTCTTCTTGCTGAAATGGGTTTTTATGTTCTCCTAATTTTTCACTTGACACACAAAATTTGTTATAATTTCTTATCTTAGAGTGGAAGTATGAAGAGAGTTTTAATAGTAGTTTCAATACTTTTAGTCGGAGTTAGCCTGTTTGCTAACGATGAGAATATCTACCGTGTGGGGATAGGTGCGTTCAAAGACGAACTGTATATGATTTCAGAATCTCAATTTAAGATTATTGTAGAGCAGTATCCAAACAGTAGGTATTTTCAGGATGCGTTGTATTACCTACTACTGTCGCAGTATCTACAGAGGAAGTATGATGAAGCAATGAGAACAATATCACTGATTGAGGGCAAATACAGATACATAAGGTATTTCGCAAAAGTTGTGTATATAAAAGGTAGAATACAGTTTGAAACTAGAGATTACAGGTCAGCAATAAAAACATTTGAGTCGTATTTAAGGAACTATCCTGTTGATGAGGATGCCCCGTTTTCAGCATACTACATGGGACTGTCCTACAACCTAATTACAAACAACCAAAGAGCGATAGAGATACTAGAAAACGCTGAAAAAACCTACTCAAACGCTCCAATAATTGAGGACATAAAGTTTAGGCTTGCAAAAATATACTTTGACGAAGGAAATACTGACAACTCGTACATTAGGTTTAAGGATTTTGAAACAAGGTTCCCAAACTCAAAGTATATCCCAGAGGTTCTATATACGATCGGCAAAATTCTCTTTCAGAAAGGTAGTACTACCCCTATCCAGACAAACCTAGTATATGACTCCGCCAGATATTTTCAAAGAGGAGCAGAATATGAATCATACCTAAAACCCTACTCTATCTTCAACTCGGGTGTTGCATATATGCTTATTGGTCAAAACCAAAACGCTATAAACTCATTCTCAAGACTTGTTGAGGAATTTTCAATAAGTCCCGACCCTAACATCAAAGATATGGTCAATGAAGCAACTTACAATCTAGCAAAACTGTATCTAGCACAGAATGATAGAGAAAATGCTATAAAGTTCTACCGATTCTCAATATCTCAAGGTGGCAACTTCTCAACCAGAAGTGTGATTGAACTATCCGAACTTTTAGTTTCAGGAGGTAGTGTTGATGATGCTCTGAATTTACTTTCACAATACACGAATGACTACGAGGTTTTACTTAAGTATTCTATCGTTATACAAGACAAAGACCCTGATGTCTCTGAGAGAATACTTATTTCAGCCATCACAAACTCTTCAACACCAAATGACACAAAAAACGAAGCAGTAGTTGAACTTATCAGACTTCTACTCAAGAGAGGTAAATACAATGCTATTGTCTCAAACTTTAGAGTGTTGCTTGATAACTCATCTGACGAATTCACAAAAAGTTTCGTTTATTTTGGATTAGGAGAAGCACATCTAAATCTTGGTGATTACCGCTCATCAATCTCTGCATACTCGCAGGTTTCTGAAAAAAGCCTTAAAGAAGATGCAACCGAAGGTATAGCATACTCCCACTTCCTTTCGGAAAACTACAACCTTGCTATAAGGTCGTATTTGGAACTTGTCTCAAACTACAACTCTGTGAAATACCGCGACAGAGCGTATTATTTGATTGGTGTATCTTATGAAAGACTAAAGAGAAACGATGAAGCACAGAGATACTACCAAACACTCATCCAAACTGGAACGGATAGAAAGTATGTTGTTTCTAGTGTTGTAAATCTAGGCTGGATATATGTCAGAGACAAAAGATATGATGACGCTATAAATCTTGTTCAGAGATATGTAGATAGCAATACAGAAACAGGTATCTACGAGCAACTCAACGAAGTTCTGGCTTGGGCTTACGACGGCAAAGGAGATTATACCAAAGCAGTGGAAACCTTAAGGAAGCTGGTTCTACTTAAAGATATAACCGACCTACAAAAAGTTAGGTATTACAACTACATATCTCTCTTTAACGAGAAAGGAGGAGACTTAAGGCGAGCATTGGATGTTGTTGAAAGAGAACTTCTACCGCTGACTATACAGAAAGGACTTACAAACCACACTGTTGAGGCTATAGGCAGAATGGTAGATGTACTTCTTAAGTTGAAGGATGATAGAAAAGTTCAAACATACATTCAAGAACTCAAGAGAAACTACACCAACATTCAAAAGTCTTATGAATACATATACAAGTATGGAGAGTATCTTTACAGTGTAGAAAGATACAATGAGTCTGCTGATGAGTTTCTATTCGTTGCAAGAAGAGCGCAGGACACCACATTAAGAGATGAATCATACTTCTGGGCTGGATGGTCTCTATTCAATGCAAAGAGAACGCAGGATGCAATAACAGTTTTCAACGAATTTGTTAGCATCTCAAAATCAACCAGAGTCCCCAGTGTATTACTGACACTCGGAGACCTGATGGTGAATCAGAGAAGATTCCAGGAAGCAAGAAACTATTATCAAAGGATTGTGAATGAATTTAAGAACTCACCAGAATACAATGAGGCAGTTATAAGACTATCTAGGATAGCATCACGAAGAGATGATACACAAACAACACAGAGGATAACTCAACCTACTAACCAAACACAACCTCCAAAGCAGGAAGATAGAAAAGAAAAAAGCCTAGATGAAATAATATCATCACTTGAAAGCGTCAGTAAATCAAGAGACAAAGATAGTGCTTCCAGAGCAAAGTTTGAACTCGCTATGATCTACAAATCTCAAAGAGACTATCAAAAGGCTCTCAACCTACTACAACAGATAACTGAAGAAGTTTATAACGAAACCTCTGCTATGGCACAGTTTGAGATAGGAGAGATACTAAGGATAAACGGAGATTATCACAGAGCTTGGAAGGAATATGTTAAGGTAATTTACATCTACAAAGACTTCAAAGATGTGGTTGTCAAGTCTATGTATTACACTATCTTTTGCTACATACAGATAAGAGAATATGAACAGGCAAGGAAAATGTATGAGAAAATGGTCAGAGAATTCTACAAAAATTCTTGGACTGAGAAAGCGAAAGACCTTATAGATAGAATCCAGTAAGATGACCTACGAAGAAACCGTCAACTACCTCTACTCTCTAACTAACTTTGAGAACTCAAGGCGCTTCAGAGATATAGAAGGTTTCCAAAATGTTGAAACTACACTAAAACTTTTAGGTATTGACCATAAGAGCAAGAAGATTATCCATATCGCTGGAACAAAAGGCAAAGGAACAGTATCTTACATCTCTGGATTCCTACTCTCTAGGTTTGGCAAGGTTGGAGTTTTTACTTCACCCCATCTTTCCAAGATTAACGAAAGAATTTCCATATTTCACAACGATATTGAAAAGAACATAAGTGATGAAGATTTTGTCTCTGTCGCTACTAAGATTAGAAATTGTATTGAGATGAACAACATTAGTCTAACAACTTTTGACTTTCTCACAATTATGGCTATATTATATTTTGACAAGAAAGAAGTTGATTATATAGTTCTTGAGGTTGGGCTTGGGGGAAGACTAGACTCAACGAACTTCTGTATCCCAAAAGTTTCAGTAATCACTCTAATTGATTACGACCATACGAATGTTTTGGGTAGAAGTCTCAAGAAGATAGCATCCGAAAAAGCAGGTATCATCAAACCTTCAATACCAGTAATATCTTCCAGACAAAGAAGTAGTGCTAGAAAAGTAATAAACGATAAGGCAACTTCAGTAAACTCTAAAATCGTTTTCATAGATGACATTTACGAAATTCTTGATGCAAATGTATCAATTGACGGAACAAGCGCAACAGTAAGGTATATTCCAACGAACACAATGTTTCAAGTTAGAACGAACCTTATAGGTAAGCACTTTATAGAAAATATACTCCTATCCTACGAAGCAGTAAATATACTCCATACTCTAGATAGGAGCATCCTAGAAAACATCAACCTTGGGATTAAAGGTAGGTTTGAGATTTTGAGAAAAGAACCTTTGATAGTCTTTGACGTTGCACATACACCGAAATCCATTAGCAATCTTCTTGAAAACTACAATAGTATCCTTGGAGGTAAGAAGTTCAATATCATAGTTAGCCTAATGAGAGATAAGGAACATAAGAAAATATCAGAAACTATCGCAAAGTATAGAGATAGAATAGAGAATATTCACATTCTAAAGATTGAAGCAAATGATGGTAGTAATAGACTGAAAAAACATCTAGATAAACTTGGATTTGGAAATGTTAAGATTACAGATAAAGTTCAGATAGACTCGGATAACTACTTAATCTTTGGCAGTTTCAGAACCTATGAAATTATAAAAAAGTCTTTTGTGGATTTTAATGCAAGTTAGTTAGAAACATTTACCGTATAATTTAGGTTTCAGTTCTTTATAAAGACTATTACCTTATCTTCTAAGTAAATATTTTGAGAGTTTTTGTTGTATTTATTGGAGGTTGTTTATGGGGATTATAAAAAGAGAATTTGAGATGCCAAAGAAGGATTTTGACAGGTTTCTAGCAATCGCAACATTCGGATACTCTGGCTATGAGCTTGGTCCTGAAGATGCAAAGACTTCTGGGGTGACAGAAGAGACTAAACAACAAATACTTCAAGCCCTTTTCAGCAAAGTGAGATTGTTTTTCTACAGGCGAATAACAGATGGAAAAAGATTAGTATTTTTCGTTGAGGATTTAGATGACAACTACAAAGTTATAATGGTTGAGGATGAAAGGGATTCAAATGACGAAGTCTTTAACGACGTAAATTAACACATCAAATTTATTAATTTCTGGACAACTAGTTCATAACCAACAAAAGGAATAACAGTAAGGATAACCTATCGCATCACAATGATAACATACACTTTAAGAAGACTAACTTCAAGTTATTTCATTTTACTATCACTACTAAAAGTTTGTATAATTAGGTTATGGATAAAAAATACGGCAAATATGATGAAGATTCTTTTCTTCTAAACATAGACAACCCTTCAAGCGAGTTTCTAAAGGATGTGAATTCCGACGAAGAGTGTAAGACTGCTTTTGCTGAAATAAAGATGGCTATATTAAAGATGGAAAATTCCGAGTTTGAACCCTTTAGTGCTGTAAAATATGGGAAAATACTAATAAAACTCAAAGATAATCTTCTTGAAATAATAGACGCTATTAGTGGAACAAGGTATGGTGCAAAACTAGCATACAGAGGGGATGAGGTATTTCAAACGAGAAAAGAAGTAATCTATGAGTCTAAAAATATGAAAATATTCATAGACTCATATGATGCTGATGAACTTATCTTAAGCACGAGAGTGAATGACTATGGTGAGATTACTATTCTAGACGCTAGCAATAACATCATCAGAGCAACTAGGGGTAAAAGTGGTGTTGACATTAGGATAAAAGTTGGAAAGTATATTGTTAAGCATGGAGACGAAGAAATAGTTGTTGAGGTTGTTAAGGAGGATTAGTGTATGTCTTTACCTACTGCGAGGAAGTGGCGCCCCCAAACCTTTGACGAGGTTATAGGACAAGATGAGACTGTGAAGGCACTGAAAAGTGCGATAAGCACTGGTAGAGTAGGACAAGCATACCTTCTTTCTGGTCCCAGAGGTGTCGGTAAAACAACACTCTCAAGAATAATAGCAAAATCTCTAAACTGTACTAACGGTCCTACACCAACTCCTTGTGGTGTATGTGAAAACTGTGTTGAGATAAGAGAAGGAACTTCAGTAGATGTTATAGAAATTGACGGAGCATCAAATAGAAAAATTGACGATGTCAGAAACATAAGAGAATCAGTCAAGTTCGTTCCAGTAAAGTCAAAATACAAAATATACATAATAGACGAAGTTCACATGCTGACAGATGAAGCATTCAACGCACTTCTCAAAACTCTAGAAGAACCACCTCCCCATGTAGTATTCATATTCGCAACTACAGAACCATACAAAGTCAAACAAACAATAAGGTCAAGATGTCAACACTATGTCCTAAAACCACTCTCAGTAGATAACATCTTCAAACAACTCAAGAAAATATCTGAATATGAAGGATATAAACTAACTGATAACATACTTATGAGGATAGCAAAGGCAGGAAATGGCTCAATGAGAGACGCAGAAAGCGTCCTTGACACTGTAATCTCATACTTCGGTGAGGATGTCTATAATGAAGATACAATCTCAAAAGTAGATGAAGAAGAATTATCAAAAATAATAGGTATTATTGACTTCTCTCATATAGATGAGATTGTTGGACTCATAGAATCAAACAAACTTCCAGAACTTCTCAAGAAAGTAAACATCCTCTTCTCAAAAGGATTTGACATAAAGAAACTCGTTGAAGAACTTATCACATTCTTTAGAAACTTATTACTAGTTAAAGAGTTCGGAATAGATAGAAGTATCCTTAAACTTTTAGAAGACGAGGAGAAGATACTTGATAAATATAAGGATAGTTTTTCAAAAGATGAGATCATCTTCATACAAAACACCTTCATAAGGGCATACCAAGAAATGAGAACATCTATAAACGAACTCTTCTTCCTTGAGAATGCTCTTTTTAGGGCTACAAATCCAGATAATGTAATCACAATATCAAAGATTTTGGAAGAAGTCAAAGAAATCAAGAGATATCTTTCTAGCGGTGAGGTAATGGTTAATGAACATAAACCAAAAGGTAATCAGAGCAACATTGAAGTTATAGACCCTGCTGAAGAACTACTACGAGACATTGAAAAATCAGAGACGCCACCAGATGAAACCGTAAGGAAGATAATAGCAAGTTGTGTTAAGTTCTCAGGAGTTGATAAAAAAACCCTAATCAAGATCACTGATAAAGAAGTTAGAATACAAGCACCTTATCCAATAAAGGACTTCATAGTAAAAGAGATTGACGAGATAAGAAAAAGGATCAATCTATCCCTAGGTATAGAGAATGTAGTCGTAGAAGAAACGGAACTCCGGAAGCAAACAATAACTAACCAACCCTATCAAACTTCACCTAAACCTTCTAACAAGACTGGAGACAAGATTATATCTCTCTTTGACGCAAAAAGAGTTGAGAGTTTTAAAGAACGATAAATACTATTTAAAAACACAAACCTTTACAACATTAAGTTTAAGTTACCTACAACTCTAAAAACCTACAACATACTAACCAGGACAAAGGATATAAAACTTGTAATATCCAAAAAACAAAAGCTCCAATTGTTTAGAATAAAGATTGTATAACATAAATTTAGAACACAAACTAATGGTAGGATAAAATATTTCTATCTTCTCTACGAACCAACCCCAGATTCAAAACACAAATCCTTGACTACAGGTAGTTAGAGACAAGTGTATCATAAGAACTATATAGTTAAAATGAGTGTTTTAAATGCTATCACACACTTTTTAGGTATCTCTCAATTTCATTTATAACTTCATCTTCAACGAGTTTATTAGTTTTGATGTAGTTGAGTATGTCATAAGCATTAACGATAGAAATAACTTCAATACCAAAATTTTTTCTTATCTCCTCGCTTGCTAGCATCTCTCCTTCACCTTTCTCCATCCTATCAACCGAAACAACAACACCAAGAATTTTGGGATTACCATTGCTTCTAAGTATGTTAATACTCTCCCTTATGGATATTCCAGAAGTAATAACATCCTCTACTATCACAACATTATCACCACTCGTAATCTGCGAACCAATAATAACTCCACCCTCACCGTGATCTTTTACTTCCTTTCTATTGAACGAAACTTTAACATTCAAACCGTATAATTCGTAAAGTTTGAGCGCTGTTATAACCGATAGAGATATACCCTTATATGCTGGACCAAAAAGAAGAGTAACACTTGGAAAGTTATGATAAACAACCTCTGCATAAAATTCTCCTAGTGTGCGTAGTTTTATACCATCATCTATTGAACCAGTGTTTATAAAGTAAGGAGTTCTTCTACCACTCTTTGTGATAAATTCTCCTACTTTCAAAGCATTTGAATTTGTTAGGAAATTTATGAACCTTGATTTATCCATAACGAATATACTTATAAAACTACGAACTACCTTAAAACTAAATTCAGGATTATACCCACGATTGATGTCAGAAGAACAGATAAAACCGCTACCAGTATCCCTACCATAAGCTTATACAAGCTATCAACCCTCTTGTTAGTCCCATCTATCCTCTGTGATAACTCACTCCTTACATCCTCAACCCTCTGCGATAACTCAACCCTAACCTCATCAACCCTCTTGTTCACCTCATCAAACTTCCTATCTACCTTCGCCTCTACCTCCACAAACCTATGCTCAACATACGACCTAAACTCCTTCAAATCACCACGAACAACATCCAACTCCCTTATAAGAAACAACACAGGGTCATACCTATACTCATATTTCTCTTTCCTAACTTTCCCTTCCTTAACCTCAACCTGTCCAGTCCCCATACCAAAATTCTAATAACTCAATCCCCTACTAGTCAAATACAACACTAGTAAAACAATGAAGTCCAAAATTGGCAAACAGGGTTTGACAGACTACTGTCTCTGAACGCCGATTCATCAGTTCTAGCCTCAAGGAAGGTATCATCTGATTGGATACATTCCTGAACCTCTACACTCTTGAGCCTCCTAACTTCACAACATCACAAGTGAAAGGGCTTTTGACTTCAATACTAGTAAAACTCAAAATCTACAAACAGAAGCTAATGAACTGTCGTTACAACTTGACTTTCAGATGATTTTTTAACTTTCAAAAAACATCAAACCATACCCAAAACCACACTCAAGATTACGCTCAAAGCCAGCACTACCCAACCCTACTCAACCAGTGTGATACCTTTTGAAAATTTAACTTCCTTAACCTTAAACTTATTAAGTTCCTCACCCAATACCTTCAAACTCTCAACAACCAAAGGCAACCTCTCACTTGCACTCCTCAAAACCTCAACAGCCCCCCTCATCACTCCATACGCCTCACTAAACCTATCATTCAAATTACCTGTAGCATCACTCACCTGATACACAGCCCTCACAACCTCCTCCATACCCACCTTCCCCTCCTCAACAGCTACCCTTATACCCTCACTATAACTCG
>JANXAC010000028.1 GCA_025061835.1 Spirochaetota bacterium | reverse complement strand
AGCAACACTTGATAGACACTAAAAGTATTAACTATACCCAAATAACTCTCAAATTTTGGAATTTATTAGTGTTTAGGAACAAAAATTAAAAGAACAACAAAATCTCAAAAATTCAAAATGCTTAACACACAAACCTACATTTATAATATTCTTAACAAAGGAGGTAAAAGTGATACTTACCTCTAGTAGAATAATTGAAGAAATCAAAAATGGTAACATAGTCATAGACCCCTTTGATGAGAAGTATTTAAACCCCAACTCTTACAACTTAAGACTACACAATGAACTACTTGAACTAACTGATGAAAAACTTGATATGAAAAAGAAATCAAATTACACAAGGATAACGATACCAGAAGAAGGTTTTACTCTTCTACCTGGGAAACTATACTTGGGTAGGACGTTAGAATATACCATCACGAAGAATTTCGTTCCAATGATAGAGGGGAGATCTAGCATAGGTAGGTTAGGAATATCAATACACGCAACAGCAGGATTTGGTGATATAGGGTTTGAAGGTTATTGGACGCTAGAGATTTCTGTGATAAAGCCTGTGGTAATATATCCTTTCGTGGAAATATGCCAAATTTACTACTGTGAAGTAAGTGGAAAGATTGATAGAACCTACAAAGGTAAATACTCAAAGAGTAACGATATAGTTGTAAGCAAGATGTATGAAGAATTCTAAATACTTATTTCATCACTCAACATTACCTTAAGTTTCTTTAATGCTTTCTTTTCAATGTACCTTATGCCTTCAGGAGTAGAGTTAAATAGTTTCGCTATATCAGAAAGTTTCATCTGATCTTTATTGTTTAATCCATACCTTCTTTCAATAACAAACCTTTCTTTCGGAGATAGTTTTGATAGTTTGTCATTTATGAGTTCTCTAAAATATTCATTCTCAATCTTTTTGTCAATATCACTCGTTTCATCCGGTATGCTATTCTCAACACTAAAAGAAACTCTGTCATCAGAAAGGGAAACTATACTGTTCAGTGAAAGAATATTCTTATATTCATTCAAAGACATATTGAATTTCTCAAGATAATCTTCAAATTCACAATCATCATTAAAGTTAAGCTTCAAACTCTTGGCTACCTTCTTCTTTCTTACGGGTAGTTTAACCATTGAGTTTGAAGATAGATACATAAGAACCTGATGCTTTATCCATATACTAGCATACGAACTAAACTTTACACCTTTTGAGAAATCATAGTTCTTTATAGCCTTTAATATACCAAGACATCCCTCGTTTATAAGATCAATGAATACATCATTTTGAACAGTGAACCTTGATACAAATTTTACAACAAGCCTAATGTTGTTGTTAATAACTTTTGTTATTGCTTCTTTGTCACCCTGTTTAGCCTTCAAAATCACTAAAGCATCTTCATCAATAACCCTAGTCTTGGCAATATCTTTTGATAAATAACCAAGAAGGAAGTTTCTTATCTCAACACCCTCCATACCATCCTCCTGCTAACTAATGTGTAATCAAAACTCGTGCCATCATTCGTGTCAAACCAAAATTCTATAATACTATTAATCAAGCACTAACCGAAATACATACTGGGGGCTAGTATATTCTGAAATGTTGTTTTTTGACAACAGTTTTATCCAGATTTGACAACAAACATTCTTTTTCTTTCTCTATTTACCAACTCTCTAAACTTATGGTTTTCGAGGGCTGCTAGGTCTATATCTTTTTGAATTATGTTTCTTGCGTCCTCTCTAGTTAGAAGCAGAATCTTCTCATCATTTATCAAGTCTGCTAGTATAAATTCGGTAAGTCCAGACTGTTGATAACCAAGTAATTCACCGGGACCCCTTAATCTGAGATCTATCTCAGAAATAGTAAATCCATCTTCATACTTTGTCATCGCTTTCATTCTTTCAACAGCATCTTTTGAAATCTTCTCACTCGTTATAAGGTAGCAATACGACTGATAAGGACCTCTTCCAACTCTACCTCGTAGTTGGTGTAACTGTGATAGACCATACCTCTCTGCTTGTTCTATAACTATAACAGTAGCATCAGGAACATCAATGCCAACTTCAACAACAGTAGTAGAAGCAAGAACTTTTATCTCTCCATTTCTGAATGCCTGCATAACTTCATACTTCTCCTCCGGTGTCATTCTTCCGTGAAGTATTCCAACACCATAGTCAGGAAAGACTTGTTTTGAGAGATACTCATAAGCCTCCACCAAAGATTTTACATCAACTAGCTCATCACTTTCCTCAATTATAGGGTATATAAAATATGCCTTAAATCCTTTCTTCAACTCCTCTCTGACCAGATTGTAAACAGTATCCTCACTATCCTTTCTATACCATTTCGTTATTATTTTCTTTCTACCGTAAGGCAATTCGTCTATAACGCTTAAATCCAGTGTTCCATACAGTGTCATTGTTAGTGTTCTCGGGATAGGAGTTGCAGTCATAACGAGTGTATCAGGATAATTACCTTTGCTTATCAAACTTGCCCTTTGTTCAACACCAAATCTATGCTGTTCGTCAATAATGACAAGCCCTAGATTTCTAAACGAAACATCCTCTTGAAACAAAGCATGTGTTCCAATAACTATGTTTGACTTTCCCATTTCCATCTCAAAGTTTATCATTCTCCTTTTTTGATTCGGCAACCCACCCTTAAGCAAACGAACATTTATATTGTGTTTCTTGGCAAACTTGTTTAGTAAGTTTGTGATGTTAAGGTAGTGTTGTGTTGCTAAAACTTCAGTTGGAACCATAAACGCAACTTGAAATCCATTCTCAACTGCTATTAGAGCCGAATATAATGCTACTATCGTCTTACCAGACCCAACATCACCTTGTAGAAGGCGATGCATAACCTTTTCAGAAAACATATCCCTCCTTATCTCTTCCATAACTCTTTTCTGCGCCTCTGTTAATTCAAACGGTAACTCCGAGACAAACTCCTCGGCAAGTTTAGATGAAGAATATCTTTTACCTTTGTCTATCTTTTTCTCTTGAGACCTGTTATACTCAATCAGTATGTTCATCTTCATAAACTCGTAATACACAAAGTTTTTCCTAGCAATCTCTACATGTTGGATTTTCTTTGGCGAGTGAAGTATTCTAATAACTTTACCTAAAGGCAGTAGATTTCTAGTCTTCATAACATATTCAGGAAGTTCATCATCTATCTTATCTACAAATTCATTCACAATAGCATGAATTATTTTTCTAATTGTTCTTTGTCTTACCCCTTCAGTACTAGAGTAGATAGGTAAAACAACGCCAAACTCATCTTTCTTGTATCCTTCATTATCAACTTCCACATAGTCAAATGTAGCACACTGAAGCCTATTATACCTATACTCCCAGTTACCTGTGATTATAAATTCTTTACCAACCGTAAGAACACTAGAAAGAAAATCCCTATTGTAGCAAACAAGTTCTCCTTTTATCTCACCATCTGTTACGATAACTTTAAGAAGTTGTCCTGACTTTGTGCTAGCATATTGATGTTCAATAACTTTGGCAATAACAGTAGCATTAACCTTACCGGCAGAAGAAACAGAAATTTCTTTTATAACATCTGAAAACTTCTTGATCTCAGTCCTATCCTCATACCTTATAGGAAAGTGAGTAAGAACATCATAAACACTGTATAACTTGAGTCTATACAGAACTTTCTTTTTAGTTGTAGGTAAGTATGGAAGTTTTAGGTCCTTGATACTTATACTCTTGGTCTCTTCAAGTAGCATAAATCATTTAAAATATAAAATACTAGCATCTCTGAATACCATTTAGAACTGACACCGTCAATAAATTCCAAAATTTGAGAATTATCAGGTTATATACACCCTACCCATCACAGTTCCGTTTATCCTGCTCCTTTGAGGAGTTATACCAAAGGAACTTAAAAAGGAGAGTATCGCCTTTTGAGTATATTCTCTTTTGATCTTCTATTATCTTCCTCAACCTTAAACTATTTTATTAATCGTCTCTCAAAAAATTTTAGACTTTATTGTTGACTACTTATCTAAGTGGAATTTATTGATCATCTCTCAAAAAATTTTAGACTTTATTGGAGCAATACTAATAAATTCCAAAATTTGAGAGTTATTCGGGTATAGTTAATACTTTTAGTGTCTATCAAGCGTTGCCCCAGCAAATAACTACAAGTCTGTTTTCACATGTTCTCTAGATACCTGTTAAGGTATTTCACAATTTTCTTATCCTCTTGTATATGTTGCATATCATCTTTCCTCACATTATATCATCTCCTTTTGGTGTAGTTTTCAAAAGAAAGAGGAAAGAAAGAAAAGAGAAGGAAAACAGAGAAGCAAGAGGTGTGATATACTAAAAATATCCACTTCCATAACCTTAAACTATTCTATGAAGCATCTCTCAAAAAATTTTAGACTTTATTGACATAGGAGTTGCGTAATTTTAATTTATTCCTCCAATTTTGTATAATCTTCTGTGTATGAGTGTTTTTGAAAAGTATATAAGGAGTATTAGTAGAGATGAATACATAAAGTCTGAAGGTAGAGTAGTTAAAGTTAAGGGAGTTGTTATTGAAAGTCTTGGACCTTACTCTAGGATAGGAGACTTGTGCGAGATAGAAACAGGTGATAACAAAGTTAGAGCAGAAGTTGTTGGGTTTGACGGCGATAAGGTATTCTTGCTACCACTTGAAGATGTAACAGGGCTATCCGCTTCCGCTAGAGTTCTTAACACTGGTAAGAAACTATACATACCAGTCGGTGAGGAGATGAAAGGAAGAGTTATAAATGCTTATGGAGAGGTATTAGTTGGAGGAGAATTCAAAATAGAAGACTACTACAGTGTTGATAATGACCCCCCTAACCCACTTGAGAGGAAAACAATATCTAAACCGATACAGACTGGAATAAAGGCTATTGATGGTTTGCTTACCGTTGGCGAAGGACAGAGAGTCGGGATATTTTCAGGTAGTGGAATTGGAAAAAGCACACTCCTTGGAATGATAGCAAGAAACACATCAGCAGATATAGTAGTTTTAGCATTAGTTGGAGAACGAGGTAGAGAAGTTAGAGAATTCCTAGAAAAAGTTCTTGGAGAAGAGGGACTAAAAAGAAGTGTAGTACTAGTAGCAACATCGGATGAACCCCCGATGGCAAGACTCAAGGTCGCATACTCTGCAACAGCAGTAGCAGAATTCTTCAGAGACAAAGGATACAACGTTCTACTACTTCTTGACTCACTCACTCGTCTTGCTTTCGCACAGAGAGAAATATCACTATCAATAGGAGAACCCCCAACCACAAGAGGCTACACACCTAGCGTTTTTACAAAACTCCCAAGACTCCTTGAAAGAGCAGGCCCTGGTAAATCTGGAAGCATAACAGCATTCTACACCGTCCTAGTTGAAGGTGATGATGTTAATGAACCAATCTCAGACCATGTCAGAGCAACACTTGATGGACACATAGTTCTATCAAGACAACTTGCATCCGCAGGCATCTACCCAGCAGTAGATGTTCTCTCAAGCATAAGTAGGCTTATGGTAGATATAGTTTCAAAACAACACCTTGATAAAGCATATAAATTCCGAGACCTTATGGCAACTTACCGAGAGAATCAGGACCTTATAAACATAGGTGCATATGTTCAAGGCTCAAATCCCAAGATAGATATGGCTCTAAAATATATTGATAAAATGCTCTCATACATCAAACAAGACATATACGAGAAGTATAACTTTAACGATTCAGTAAATCTTCTACTCTCATTGTTCTAACTGAAACATTTCTTCCATCCTGTCTTATAAAAGACAACTCCTTACCATCATACCTAATATCAAAATCTATAATACCTTCACAAACTCTTCTATCATTAACCCACAACCCCCTAAAACCCTTATCTTCAACAAGGTATAACACATTCCCATTCAGTATCAAAAACTTTAAAACATTTTCAAAAGGTCCAAAACTACCAGCACTACTCACGATAAACTTCTTTTTGTCTCTAGTTGCTACAAAACCATAAGATTTGGTTTTAGCCTCATACCTAAACGAATCTCTATCTATACTACTGAAAGGACCTATCTCAAGACCATCAAAAATAAGGTATTCCCATTCATTATTCTTATACACCCAAAAGAACCTAGTATCATTCAACATCTCCTCTTTCCTAATGAACACAGAATTAGTATTAGTGATACCTCCACTGACTCTCACCAGCATACCATACCGATTGATACCCAAAACCGATAAACTATTTCTTTCGCTACTTATAACTCTTACTATCCTATCCATTTCTATAGCAGTTTTACCATCAACCTCAAGAACATCCTTTCCATTTCTTCTATGTATAACATAGTTTTTACGGTTAAAGTAACCTATTTCCTTTAGGTGTGCATAGAAACGATTGGAATAAACACCATTGTATATTACAAATCTTCTTCCATCCTTCACTACTAAAAGGTCATTTTCAAAATCTTCATTGATAAAAACTGCCATATCGTAAGGACCTAACTTCCTAAATACTCTACCGTTACTAACGAAAAAAGCATAAAACTTATCTTTTATTTTAGATATGAACTTTACTTTTGAAAGATCATCAGAAAACTTTACCTGTATAACTTTGTCAAAAGGACCAAACTCACCGTAAGATGTCGTTATGAAAAATCCATCATTTTTTTCAGTTATACCACCCCAAGTTGCTTTTCTAGTATCAAACCTAATGCTCTCGTAATCAACACTTAAGTATTCGCCTATAATTTCCCCGTTGAGAATAAGACTAAATCTAAGATTTTCATTCATAGCCCCTGCACCCCAAGTCTCGCCGTCATCCGAGAGTATAGGCATATACACATTCACAAAAGGACCATATACTTTTGATGAATAGTTTATATAAACACTGTTATTTGACTTGAAAGAGAAAAGAAACCTTCCATTCTTGTATGAAAAGTTATTCCAAAACACCTCATCGTAAGGACCTAAAGTTATCTGACCCTGAATCACAACATAATAACCATTACTGTAGTTCAAAACAATCAGTCTGCCCTCTCTCTTGGTTAAAGCAATTATCTCATTGAAAGGACCTAAAACCTCGTTTTGATGGAATATGTAGCTTTGAGCATTAGACCTGAAATTTATAACTAGACTACCTTCAAAGTATAATATTTCGTTAATAAACTCAAAAAGGCCATAATTTTTGTCTCTAAATCTAACAAACCAATTTCCCTCATTTTTATATGCAAATAATGTATCACCTGAAGACATCTGTAGATAATACGCATCCTCATAAGGTCCAAATGATACTCTAAAATTCTTGACTATATACTTACTACTCCCCTCTTCCACAATCCAGACATTACCATATTTATCAAAGACTGGGTAAGAGATATTATTAGTGCTTGAGTAGAAAATTCTATATTTCTTAAGAACATCTACACTACCTCCTACAAGAAGATATGTATTACTTGACCTTACCAACAAGAACCAGTTCTCACCATTCACAATCGGAGACATGACCTCATCAAACGGTAGATACAACTCTCCAAAATTTGATAGTAAGAAATGTTTATCATCCTTTCTCACATTTACAACGAACCCCCTATCACTAAACGATGGTATTCCTACACTTTGAAGTTTATCTGATACTATTCTACCATTAACTATCAAAACATAAAGACCATTCTTTTCCTTCGCAACTATCCACCAGTTTGTTCTATCAGTGTAAAGATAAGGTAATTCAACACCTAAAAAAGGTCCAAATGTCTGACCTGTGTCCAAAACTATATATTCCCCGTCTTCCTTGTATTGGATGTTGAAATCTGGTATCTCATACCCTCTTCCTAAACCACTACTTGAATATCCATATCTGTTAATCAAGACCAAATTATCCTTGCCTAAAAAAACTTCTTCCGATGTATCAATCCTAAAAGTTTTACTTCTATAGATCATGAACCTTTGGTTGTTTGACACAAAGATGACCACATAGTTGTTAGTTATGCTGGATAACAAAACTCTCTCAAGCGAAGAGTTACCCAATTTGAATAACCTACCGTTGATATTTAGGAACAAATTGTTGTTTGAAGCGAATGACATTACGAAATTCAATCTTCCGTTAAAGTATTCAACTTTTGACATTGACGGTATAAGTTTTTCATTTTCACCTAACGTATATGAAAAATATTCACTGCCTATACTTCCACAAGAGACAACCCCTATGGAGATGATGGTCAAAGACAATAGAGACAAAACCTTCGTTAGTACGCTAGGGCTTGTTTTGAGTAATTTCACTATTCTAGATACTAGTAACCTGAACCTAGAACATTTGGAAGTTAAACTTTTAGGAGTATTCAAACTCATAGGTTGTATTCTTTACAAAGGTTTTAATAGTTTTCTAATCAAGCACTTTTAATTATTTTAAAGAGTACCCGTCTTTTGAGTAAAATTATTATATGATTCTGTGGAGTATAGTTGGAGTAATAATAGGACTAATAATCTTCTTACTACTTATGAACCTAAGAAGCAATAGATACGAAGACATCAGAAAGAATAGAAGAAAAACGAATGACGAAGATGACGAACCACAAAAACTTGGAAGCAAACCTAGATACTGCCCTGTATGTGGATCAAGGCTAGGTCCTAAAGATGTAATATACGCAGAAATATTTCAAGGTGAGCCTAGAGACAAAGTGATAATAAAAGGGTGTAAATACTGCTATGTTCTTACTCCTGAAGAGGCTTTGAGAATTAAACCATACACTAAGAAACTAAAACAGGATGACATAGGTATCGGCAAATATGTTTAGGCTACTCAACTTTTATCTCCAACTCTGATAGTTTAAACGCCTGGTGGAGTGCGTTTGCAGCTTCCTCTGCCCTACCCCTTCTCACAACAACAGATATCTTTATCTCAGATGTTGAAATCATCTCAATATTTATTCCCCTGCCAGCCAAAACTTCAAAGACAGTCGCAGCAACACCATAATGACTCCTCATCCCCGTTCCTACAACAGAAACAATCGCAATATCATCATCATAAAGAATGTTTGAACATTTTATTGAGGATCTTATCCTTTCTTCTACACTCTTGAGTATCTGGAGATCCTTTTTAGGTATGGTGAAGTTTATCTCACTTAACCCATTTCTACTAGTCCCCTGAACTATCATATTTACATTTATCTTTTCTTTTGCGACTTCTGAAAAGAGCTTTGCAGCGATACCCGGAACATCCGGAACATCAAGAACCGTAACTTTCGCTTCATCTGTTTTTACAGCAACACCAGTAACAACCAATCCTTCCATAACATCCTCCACAATCCTCGTCCCAGGATCATCCTCAAAGGATGACCTTACAACTAAAGGAACTTTGTATTTCTTTGAAAATATAACAGACCTAGGATGTAAAACTTGCGCTCCAGCACTTGCTAATTCAAGAACTTCATCAATATTTATAACATCAAGTTTCCTAGCATCCTTAACAATCCTAGGATCTGAAGTAAATACACCTCTAACATCAGTATATATCTCACACAAGTCTGCCTTCAAAGCAGCAGCAAGTGCAACAGCAGTTGTGTCAGAACCACCTCTACCCAAGGTAGTGATATCACCGTTCTCTGTCACTCCTTGAAATCCCGCAACTATTACAATCTTACCATCTTTTAACTCCTTAATTATTCTACTTGTATTTATATCAAGTATTTTCGCTTCGGTATAGTCAGAAGTAGTAAGAATACCGACTTGGGCACCCGTAAATGCTATTGACTTATAACCAAGTTCATGAAGTGCTATTGATAAAAGCGCTATTGAAATCTGTTCTCCCGTTGAAAGAAGTAGATCGTATTCCCTCTTAGGGGGTGATTTTGAAATTTGACTCGCTAAAGACACAAGCTCATCAGTAGTATCCCCCATAGCAGAAACGACAACTACAACATCATTACCCATATCCTTCGTTCTTGAAACAATCCTTGCTACATTCTTTATCCTCTCAACATTCCCAACAGAAGTTCCCCCGTATTTCTGAACTATCAGCATCTCTTCCTCTCAACCAGATCTTATATGGTAAAGACCATAATCTACTTATTTCAAGTTGAGGAAAATAAACAAAAAACCAAAACTTACTAGACTTACATATAAAGTTAAACTCCAATCTCTTCAAGATACCTTTTCATAGATTGTATATTGTTATAAACTCCTTCTATCCCAGATATTAGATTTATGTATTGGTCATACATAAGTTGTGTCTCTTGAGCAAAGTTATAGACACCGCTTACCATAGATTTCAACTCATTTGTAGTATTATCAATACTAGATAGTAGCGTCAAAGCCTTGTCTTTTAGATTGAGAAGATTATTTATACTACTTTGCAAATCTGACAGAATGTTAATAAAATTATCAATACTCCTTAAAACATCAACTGTATCTTTTCTATCCATATTCTTTATTTTTTGTATCACTAACATTATACTACCGACTAAACTGTCCATTTTTTCAACTACCTTATGAATTTGTTCTATGCTATTAGAAAGTTTCTTAATAGGTACATCAAGAGACTTGACACTTTCCAACATTTCTTGTGAGATTATAGTGGAAGAATTTGAACCGGATGTAATAGTTTTTGCCCCTAATATAGATATATTTATAAGCATAACCTTTACCTCTGTAATATACCCATTCAACTTCTCAACAATATCTTGTGATATATCCAGATTTTTCGGCAACGAAGATATGTATTCCAAATCAACATCAGCAAAACCAACTTTGTATAACTTATCTATACCAATATCACCAACATTCAAAAACCTTTTGTATATATCAAGTGTCTTATTACTGATATCCAGAATCATTTCCTTCAACTTTGTCATTTCAATACTGTTAATCTCTAACTTCGCACCACTACTAAATTCAGATAAAAGGTTAGTATTTAAATATATAGCATCTCTTATCTTAAGAAACGACTCACTAATACCAGAAATTATACCCTGCGTTATCTTAGGTAATTCCATTATAGCCTTAATTTCGTTCTCCATCCTCAAAAACGATTGAGACAGGTTTTCTATTTCCTCTAACATTCTTAAATTACTAATACTCAAACTATTCCTAGTACTATTCATAAGATCAACTACTAACTTGTTCTGTTTCAATATCAAAAGATGACGATTTACCAGCATGACGAGTATCGTAGTAGAGAACACCGATATACCCAATCCCAAAAGCGAAGGAACATACGGATAAATAGATATCAAATCATACAGCTCTAGTAACTCTAGAAATCCAAACACTACTATGATTACCATACCATATATGGAAGACTTATACGATTCCATTAAATCCGGCTTTATTTTCTTTCGGTATAGACTAAGAAAGATAAACTCTGAAAGAACAACCACAGCAAAATACACTACAAAAACATCAAACAAGGGACCTTCCTGAGCCATATATTCATTCATTGACAACTTCAACCTATCTTCCAAGAAAAACTGGTTTGAGAAGAAGTTTAGATACAATATAACAACACCAACTATTAGTGTTAAAACAGATTTTATTTTTGAAAACAGTGTATTAGTCAGCACTACTGAAATGTTAGAAAACATAATCAAACCCAGAACCAAAGAGAGAATTTCCAGTTTTGAAAAAAGTATAATTATATCTTTGTTTTTGCTAATCCTCGTCGGATCCCCAGTATCAAATCCGAAAACACCCAATAGAAAATTTAGCACAAGATACCCGGACATAAATAACGATATTAGAAACACTATTACAAGGAAATTCCTTGCCTTCTTCTCTATAAGTATGAAAATAATAAGCCCCACACTTGACAACAATGATAGCGAAAACAACACAAGAGGACCAATAACTGTAATTACATCCTGAACGTTCAAGGATAACATAATTCTAATTTTTACCATCAATACACTCCTTTTCAAGTTAGTAAAAGCAAGAAGAACTTAAATTTTATTTCCTTGAAAAAAATTTTTTTTGGTATTATTATATTTATAGACAAACTCCAAAAGGAGGGTAGAGTATGAAAAGATTAATCTCACTACTTTTAGTGTTTGCATTCGTGGCAGCATTAAGCTCAACAACCTTAATCATTGGTTGCTCCCCATCTCCTAGTGGAGGAAATCAAGGAGGGAATCAAGGTGGAGGAAACCAAGGTGGTAACCAAAATCAAGGCACACCTACTATTACAATCTCTGGTAAAATAACAAACTACACATCAGGCTGGAAACCGTATGCTCTGAAAGGCAGCACTTACATATATGGTAGTGTAGCAGCAAGCGGAGAACCACGAGACTACTCCATCCAAGTCCCTCAAAACTGGGGTCCCGCAACAGTCGGTATCTACAAGGACAATAACAACAACAACCAACTTGACACCGGCGAGGAAACTATCACTAAACCCGTTGTCGTTGGAACCGCTAACCTAACAGTCCACTTCGAAATAGTCACATTCGTGCTAATAACTGGAAAACTCACAGGTAATCCAACACCTCAATGGAAGGTAGGAGTTATGTTAGGTCAATCTATCCCAGAATTCATATACGGAACCGTCAACACTTCAACCTGGGATTATACAAACAAAGTCCCAACGAACTCATATATTCAGAGTGTCTTCGCATTCAGAGACGACAATAATAACAATCAGTATGACTTCGGAGAACTTCAATTCAGAAATCCTTCTCTCACAAACTTCAGAATAATATCAAATGTTTCAGGAGATATAAACATACCACCAATAACAAATATGACACTGGTAGTTAGAATTTCAAACAACGTGTATGGCTTGAAGATAGGAGTATCAGCTTTTAATACCGATCTTGGAACAACTGTATCAAGCACACCAAATAACTCTGTAAATTATGAACATATTCTAACCGTAAGTGGAAACTCTGGGAATGATATAGAAGTATCAATCTACTATGACGCTAATAACAACAATCAACTAGATATAGGAACTCTTCTTTTCTTCCCAATATCTAAAGAAGGGGTTTTGGAATTGACCAACATAAACTTTGCTACTGGAACGAACACTCTAGGATTTAACCTTGTTCCGCATTCTGTTACTGGAGTAGTCCAACTCTTGGGCGGAGCAAGTGGTCTAAAACCTGTATTGACTAGAGCACAAGGTAGTGGTTTTAATATACCAATAAACTACGGAAGCACTTCTGGAAGCAGTTATAGCATAAACTACTACACCATATCAAGCACCACCTACACAAACTTTACCCCTGCTTTCTTCAAGGATGCAAACAACAACTCACTCTATGAGATAGAAGAACCTATCGTATATTGGTATAACACTCAATCTTCTAACATAACAGTAGATCCATCCATAGCTTCAACAAACGCAGCAAACTTCTACATTCTAAGAACTCTTCTTAACTTCAACCTCACAGGAACAGATGCTAATCAGTTTAGGTTTGTTGAGAATGTTATTTTAGGAACATACAAAAACCTGCCTTTGAATAACCACGAAATATACAGTGATACTAATGACGTTAATATGTTTTACAATATTATCTTTAGAGACTTAAACGGGGATGGAATTTTTGACTTTAATGATCCCTCAAAAGATATCATCGGTTTCAGTACGATTGAGATAACCAACCAGACTACTATAAACTTGAATTATCAACTCGTCAAACTAACTGTCACAAACACAATAAGCAACATATCTGCTCTAACGGACTATCCAAATGCTCACATCGTAGGTCAAGGATTACTAGGGAATCAGGGCTTTATTAGTTCGGCAAAGACAATTTCAACAAACACTACAAATGTAGTAATAGAAGCATACTCAACTAAATCTTTTCCAGTTGATAATGGCTACTTCGTTGTCTCAGTAGCAGATAACTATACTCTCCGTTCTGTCTATCCTAACTCTATAGCGACCAACGCTGATGGCCACTTTGGATTTACAAATATAATCTCCTCTGATAAAGTCACCAACATAACTTGGTTTGTTACGAACTAGTAATCTCCAAGGGGCTTCGTGCCCCTTTTCAGCATTTTCAGTTTTTTAATTCCTTTTCTTCAAATTCCTTCAAAACTTTCTTACTGACTTCGTAAGGTTATAAAGGCCCAACATCTTCCTTCATCACGGATCCTAATGGTTTGCTATACTTTTGCGAGAAATTTAGTAAAGTTATTTACCATTATGGTAGCACTTTGTCGATTAGCGATAATCTAATTGCTCCTTGACAATTTCTATAGTTCTTTGTATTTTTTAGACTGACCAGTCAGTAGAGAGGTGGTTGTATGTGGAGTTTGTTAAAGGGACTTTTGAATAACATACCCGCAGTGGTAATGATATTTGTTGCTGTAATCGTGCTAGGAATCGTTTCACTAACAAGATTACCAGTTGATTTATTTCCTGATATTGAGATACCAGTTGTAGCAGTAAGGGTAGATTATCAAGGTGCATCACCAGAAGAAGTTGAGAAGAATGTAGCTAAACTACTTGAAGGTCAGTTTCTTACGATTAGTGGCGTCAGAAGCGTAACAACAAGATGTTTTGAAGGCTTTGCTTTCTTCATAATAAGGTTTGAATTCGGTGTCAATATAGACCTTGTAGCAAATGATGTCAGAGAAAGAATAGACTTCGTATCTAGATTACTTCCTGAAGGTTCAAGAAGACCTCAGATTTTTAAATTTGACCCAAGTAGTCTTCCTATAATAAGCATCGCAATCACAGGTTTGGATGATTTATTTGCATTGAAAGAACTAGTTGATAACAACATAGCAAAGAGGCTTTATCAGGTAGATGGTGTTGCTAGCATCTCAGTTGAAGGTGGATATGACAAAAAAGTTTTTGTTGAACTTGATAGTAAGAGACTTAACTCATTCGCTATATCACCATCAGAAGTGGTAAGAGCACTCTCCGCCGAGAACCAAAATTTCCCCGCTGGTTTCGTTCTTGATGGATACAGAAAAGTTAATTTGAGATTCACTAGTCAGTTTGATGATATTGATGACATTAATAATACTCTTGTAGGTACCAGAGGAAGGTATGCAGTAAAGGTTCAGGATGTCGCAGACGTATCGTTCAAAGAAGATAGAGAGGATGCTCCAATAGTAAGAATAAACGGCAAAGAAGGAGTTGTCTTATCCATAAACAAAAAATCTGGTAGTAGCACGGTTCTAGTGTCAGAGGATGTTAGAGAAAAACTTGAAGAAATAAAAAGACTATTCCCAAATCTAAACTTTGAAATTATAAACGACCAAGGAGAGTTTATCACATTCTCAGTGAATAATGTAAGAAATAATGCTATAAATGGTGCTATACTAGCAGTCATAATTGTATTTTTATTCTTATTGAGGGTCAAAGATACTATACTGATAGGTATAGCAATACCTTTCTCCCTGATAATAACATTTGCTTTTATGTATTTCTTGAATATATCGCTCAATGTAGTATCACTAACAGGATTAGCACTTGGTGTAGGATTGATGGTTGACAACTCAATAGTAGTTCTTGAAAGCATATATCAGAGACTACGACAGGGTAAGAAACTGATTGACGCTGCTTTTGAGGGGACAAAAGAAGTAGGAAATGCAATACTCGCATCAACGATCACAACTATAGTAGTCTTTGTCCCTGTAGTATTCGCTCAAGGAATAGCATCACAACTCTTCAGAGATCTTGCTCTCACCGTAAGTATATCAGTATTTTCTTCACTGTTTGTAGCAATATTTATCGTTCCACCTCTCGCTTCAAGGTACTGGTATATAATAGAAAACCTAGACAACAAAATACAATCTATAAACCAACTAGCATGGTTCTCTAATTGGATTGAAAGTATAAGAGATGGAATATATGAGAGAGCACTGAGGTCATTCTTAAACTTGAAGAAAACAACACTTGTATTCACAGTAGTATTCATAATTCTTGGTATTTTATCATTCGTGTTCGTAGGTAAAGAGTTTTTACCGATTATTGACACTGGAGACATTAATGCTAGAATTGAATTGCCTACAGGAACTTACAAGGAAATAACTTCAATATACGCACAAAAGATTAGTGAATACTTACTGAATGACAAGAATGTCCAATACTTTTACTATGTGGTAAACAGTGTAGGGACTGCAAACCTTGGGTTCTTTGCTGGCAGAGGTGCGGAGAATACAATAAACCTTGTTATACAACTTGTTGATAAGAATAAGAGGGATATATCTTCAGAAGAGTTTGCAAGTAGGTTTAGAAAATTTCTCTCATCAATTCCCGGTAAATATACGGTGAACGTTCAAAGTGGAACTGGTTTTGCGGAGGGATCTGGAGGTGCGAATGTTGATATAAAGATTTTTGGAGAGAACCTTAAAGAACTAGAGAAGATCTCAAAAGAAATACAAGAAGTTGCTACTAAGGTAGACGGCATACAAGAAGTGAATTCTTCTTTTGATGAAGAAGCACCAGAATATACACTTCTGTTTGACAGAACGAAGTTAGGATTTTATGGTATATCAAGCGCAGTTCTTGGAAATGTCATAAGAACAAGTTTCTCAGGTTCAACAGCATCATTCTTCAGAGTTGAAGGCAAACAATACGACATAGTTGTGAAATTAAAGGAAGATGAAAGGAAATATATTGAAAATGTCTTATTTAAATACATTCCAACTCCAGTAGGTGTAGTTCCACTAGTTGACCTTATAAGTGTCTCAAATACAACATCCCCAAGAATGATAATGAGAGAAAATAACAACCGACAAGTATCACTTAGGGTAGTAGGATTTGGAGTAGCACAGAGTGTATTAGTTGATAATCTAGCACAAGCAATAAAGAAAGAAGTATTCATACCGCCTGATGTTATAATAGAATACGGCGGAAGCTTTAGAGACCTTCAAGATACCTTCAGAGACTTATTACTTGTGTTTATTCTCTCTTTCACACTAGTATATGCTGTAATGGTTACACTCTTTAGATCATTCAAAGATCCATTCATAATACTATTCACAATTCCTTACGGAGTCTTTGCAGTTTTGATTATTTTCTTCATTTTAGGCTTGAAAATAAATGTTATCTCTGGTATTGGTTTGATACTACTTCTAGGTATAGTTGTCAATAACGGTATAGTAATGGTTGATTATATGAACCAACTGTTGTATGATAAAAACTACAAGTTAAGAGAAGCAGTTGTAGAAGGTGCAAAAAGAAGGTTCAGACCTATATTGATGACAACTTTGACTACTGTGATAGGTGTCCTACCATTATCTCTAGGAATTGGCTTGAGCGGAGAAGTATTCCAACCTCTTGGTCTTGTAATAGCCATAGGTCTAAGTGTAAGCACTATATTCACTCTGTTTATAATACCTACTCTCTTTGAATTATTCAACAGAAAGAGGTTCGCATAACTTCTTTGATTGTCACAATAATTACTACTTAACAGAGTGAATAGTATGTAAAATTGACAAAAACTTGTTCATACATCTAAAAAAGCAAAATATGTATATCAACAATTCTCCAAATACATTCTGCTACGTTATCAGAAAATGAAAAAAATTAGAATTGGAAATAGATAATTTTCAAAGCAATTCATTAAAATTCAGCAGAATTAACCTTAGATCAAGATTTACATAAACAAATATAGAATTTAACCTCTGAGATCAAAGAAATGGAGAAAAAATATGTCTAATTACTTTGACTATGTAGTCGTAGGTGCTGGGTTTGCAGGATCAGTAATATCAGAAAGGATAGCAAACAAACTGAATAAGAGAGTCCTTATCATTGAGAAACGCAATCACATAGGTGGGAACTGCTATGACTTTAGAAACAGGGAAGGGATAATAGTTCATAAATATGGACCTCATCTCTTTCACACATCCTTTAAAGAAGTTTTTGATTACCTATCAAATTTTGCTGAATTTGAAATGTATAGTCACAAGGTTCTAGCCGTTGTAGATGGAAAGAAAATACCAGTGCCTTTCAACTTCAACTCAATAGAACAGGTATTTCCTCAAGAACTATCAAAAAGGCTTCAAAGAAAACTACTTAACCTATTTCCCTATGGCAAGAAAATACCTATACTTGAACTTAGAAAAGTAGATGATAACGATATTAAATTCCTAGCAGATTTTATTTATGAAAAAGTGTTTCTAGGATATACAACCAAGCAGTGGGGAAGAAAACCAGAGGAGATAGACCCCGAGGTAACATCAAGAGTTCCTATATTTATAGGTAGAGATGACAGATACTTTTACGACACACACCAGGCAGTTCCAGTAGAAGGATACACAAAGATTTTTGAAAATATGATTCTAAACAATCAAAACATCAAGATTATTTTAAACACTGACTTTAAGGAAGTCTTAAGCTTTGATTGGGATAGCAAAAAGGTATATCTCTTCAATCAAGAGTTCAAGGGCAGAGTGATATTCACAGGTATGATAGACGAACTTTTCGGGTATAAATTTGGTTTTCTATCTTATAGAAGCCTAGAGTTTAATTTCCAAACAGTTGATACTGAGTATTTTCAGGAAGTAGCACAGGTAAACTATCCAAACGATTATGACTTTACACGGATAACAGAGTTTAAGCACATTCATTCCCCCAGTAGGAGTTCTAGGAAAACCACTATCGCCTATGAGTATCCAAGAGAATACAAGGTTGGCATGATACCATATTATCCTCTATTCACTAAAGACTCTAGGGAACAGTATGAGAAATACAAAGAACTAGCAGACAAATATGATAACATTGTCATAGTAGGAAGACTTGCGGAGTATAAGTATTATGATATGGACGATATAGTAAAGAGAGCACTAGAGGTTTTTGAAGAAAAGGTAAAATAACAGATTTTTTAAAGTATTCATCCTCAGATTAAGACTTTACTATTAAGTTGGAATCAATATTCTTTAGAATAAAATTATGAACGAACCCAAAGTCTCAATTATTATACCTACATTAAGGATAGGTAAGATGCTAAGAGAAGCAATACCCCACTATGAA